>JAYUBJ010000093.1:0-8326 GCA_043740915.1 Verrucomicrobiota bacterium | reverse complement strand
GAGGGAGGAGCGCCGAGCCGGGGCGGCACTCAAGTGCGGGTGCCTGGGCAGCGTGGGCGCGAGCGAGAGTGGCCGAAACCTCGGAACAACTCTGCAGGAAATTGAAATGCGCCCCAGTGCTGGCGGCGCTGCGGCGACGCGGGATTGAAGTCTAACTGCAAGCGGCGCCAGAGGACTTGGGGGGAACCGAGGCCCGCGGATCGCGCGGATGAAGAACGGGATCTCACGCCATAACGGTGCCCTAATTACCGCACTCCGGAACCGCATTGGCCCGAGTATTCGCTGGCGGCGGGTTGGGGAAAGGCGCAAACTTTTTGGCGCTACCGGTGTTGATGCGTGTGGACCGGAAACTATTTATTGGCTTATGGCAAAGAACAACGGATTTGGATGGCTCAAGTGGCTGATCATCCTCGCGGTGCTGGGAGTCGGCGGTTACTACGGTTACAAATATTGGAAGGAGCCCAAGGACGACGCGCCCACCTATACCACGGCCACCATCACGCGCGGGGAATTGCGGCAGGCGGTGACCGCGACCGGCCAGTTGGCCCCCGTATTAAACGTCCAGGTGGGGAGCCAGATTTCGGGCAACATCATGGAGTTGAATGCCGACTTTAACTCGATCGTGAAGAAAGGGGAGGTGATCGCCAAACTCGACCCCGGCACCTACAAAGCCAACGTCCTCCAAGCCGAGGGCAACTTGGCCAATGCCCAAGCAGGGCTGGAGTTGGCGCAGATCAATGCAAAGCGCGCGCAGGCGTTGATCACCAATACCCTGATCGCGCAGTCGGAGCTGGACAAGGCCATCGCCGATCTGCATCAGGCGGAAGCCATGGTAAAAATCAATCAGGCCAATCTGGACCGCGCCCGCGTGGATTTGGAGCGCTGCACCATCGTCGCGCCGATTGATGGCATCGTGATTTCGCGCCTCGTGGATGTCGGCCAGACGGTGGCGGCCAGCATGAGCGCGCCGCAACTGTTCCTGATCGCGAATGATCTCACGAAAATGCAGATTGATTCCAACGTCTCGGAAGCCGACATCGGCGGCGTCAAAAAGGACCAGGAAGTGACCTTCACCGTGGACGCGTTTCCAGGTTTTCCTTTCACGGGCAAAGTCAAGGAGGTGCGCAATGCCGCCATCATCGTGCAAAACGTGGTCACGTACGACACGGTGATCGAGGTCGACAACAGTGAATTGAAACTCAAACCGGGCATGACCGCCAATGTATCGATCGTCATTGCCAAGCGTGCCAGCACCCTGAGGATTCCCAATTCCGCGCTGCGTTTTCGTCCCCCGGAAACTGCGGATGCGAAAAAACCGGCCGCCAAGGGCACGATTGCCCCCGGCACAAACGCGCCTGGCACGAATGTGGCCGCCACAGCGTATGCCGCGATGCCCGGCCGCGAAGGGGGTGGCCAAGGCAAATGGGGTGGTGGTGGCGGCGGCGGCGGCGGTGGTGGTGGTGGCGGTGGCGGTGGTAATTGGGCGGGTGGCGGCGGCGGCGGCGGCAAGGGCGGCGGTGGTGGTAGTTGGGGCGGGCGCGGGGCGATGTCCTCGTCGCGCACGATTTACGTGTTGCCGCCGACCAATAGCGTCAATCTGGCTGCGGGCGAGACCCTCAAACCACAGCCCAAACAAATCAAGGTTGGCATTAGTGACGGCATCTTTACGGAGGTTCTTGACGGATTGGCGGAAGGCGATCAGATCATCACCGGCACGGTCTTTGCCCAAACTGCTTCTACACCTGCCGGCGCGCCGACCCCGAATCCTTTTGGCGGCGGTCCGCGGAGATTTTAGCGCGCGGACGCCGGCCATGAAAGCAATCATCAAACTGGAGAACGTCCACAAGACGTATCACACTGGCGAATTCGATGTGAAGGCCGTGCGCGGGGTGAGCCTGGAAATCGGGCCGGGCGAATTCGTCGCGATCATGGGTGCGAGCGGTTCCGGAAAATCGACGCTGATGAACATCGTGGGCTGCCTCGATGGTCCCACGGAAGGGCGGTATTTGCTGGACGAAGTGGATGTGTCGGAATTGAACCGGAACGAGCTGGCCGACATTCGCAATCAGAAAATTGGTTTCGTGTTCCAGGGATTTAATCTGCTCACGCGCACTTCGGCGCTGGAAAACGTCGAGTTGCCGATGCTTTACAGTCGCAGTCATCTTTCGGCGCGCAAACAACGGGAGCAGGCGGCGCGCGCGCTCGAGATCGTCGGCCTGGCCGACCGCGAGGATCATCATCCGAACCAGCTTTCCGGCGGGCAGCAGCAGCGCGTGGCCATCGCGCGGGCGCTGGCCAATCAACCGGCCCTGCTGCTCGCGGACGAACCGACCGGCAACCTGGACAGCCAGACGAGCATCGAGATCATGGGGGTGTTTCAAAAGCTGAACGACCAGGGGATCACGATTGTCATGGTGACGCATGAACTGGACATCGCCCGTTACACCAAGCGCAACGTGATCATGCGCGATGGGCGCGTGGTGAGCGACACACCGGTGGCGAACCGGCTGCTGGCGGACGACGAACTGCGCCGTTTGCAAGCAGCCCAACAGGCCGTGCAATTGACGATATGAGAATCTTTGCCACCCTTAAAATCGCCCTGCGCGCCCTGCGCCGGAACAAACTGCGGACGGTGCTGACCATGCTCGGCATTATCATTGGTGTGGGCGCGGTGATCGCGATGGTCGCCATCGGCAATGGTGCCAAGGCCCAGGTCGAGGGGCAGATCGCGAGCCTCGGCCAAAATGTGATTCTCATTTTTTCCGGCAGCACCACCCGGGGCGGGGTGAATACCGGTTGGGGCAGCGCCGGCACTTTGACCATCGATGATGTCGCCGCGATTGAACGGGAAATCCCCACCGTCACTGTGGTCAGCCCGGAAATCCGCACCGTCGGGCAGCTCGCCGTGGGGAACTTGAACTGGAATTGCTCCATGCTCGGCGAAGGCCCGGAATACCTGACCTTGCGCCAATGGCCGCTGGCCGACGGCGCGATGTTCACCGAGCAGGACGTGCGCGGCGCGACGAAGGTGGCCATCATTGGCCAGACCACTGCCAAGCAGCTTTTTGGCGAAGAAGACCCCATCGGCCAGATTGTGCGCGTCAAGAATGTTCCCGTAAAAGTGCTGGGCACCCTCAAGGCCAAAGGGCTTTCCATCATGGGCACCGACCAGGACGATGTCGTCATCATGCCCTACACCACCGCGATGAAACGCTTTTCCGGGGCGACCACGCTGCGCTCGATCAATGTGCAGGCGTCCGGCGCGAAAGTTTTGACCCAAACGCAAACGCAGATCTCCGAGTTGTTGCGCCAAAGGCATCGCATCCAACCGGGACGAGACGATGATTTTACGGTGCGCAACCAGCAGGAAATCGCGGAAGCGGCCACGGCGACCAACAAGATCATGACCATGTTGCTCGCTGTCATCGCCAGCGTGTCGCTGTTGGTTGGTGGCATCGGCATCATGAACATCATGCTGGTCAGCGTCACCGAACGCACCCGCGAGATCGGCATCCGCATGGCGGTCGGCGCGCATGGCCGGGACATCCTGATGCAGTTTTTAATCGAGGCGATCACCTTGAGTTCCCTGGGGGGAATCCTGGGCATCCTGCTCGGCGTCGGCTCCTCGCGGGTTGTTTCGGCCAAATTTGGCTGGCCCACCCTGATCTCAGTGGAGTCCGTGGCGCTCGCCTTCATCTTCAGCGCCATGGTGGGCATTTTCTTTGGTTTTTATCCCGCCCGCAAAGCGTCCCAGCTGGATCCGATCGATGCCCTCCGCTACGAGTAAACCGAAACCCCGGCGCTAATCGGATTGCCAAAGTCCGGCCGGGGTCGTTAGTATGGCGGCATGAAACGAATTTTTGTCCTGCTTGGTTGTTGTGTGTTGCTGACCGTCGGCGTTGCTCTGGCCGACACTCCCGAAGACCAATTCGTGGAGATCTACAATGCCATCCAGCAGGCGGACTCGCTGGCGGAAGGCGGACGGGGGGAACAGGCGTTGCGCCGTTATCTGGAGGCGCAGGACGGGCTGAAAAAACTGCAGGCCGCGTTCCCGACCTGGAATGAACGGGTCATCAAGTTCCGTTTGAATTATGTGAGCGAAAAGCTCGCTCCGCTCGTCGCGAAATTTCCCAACCTGCCGCCGATTCCCGCCAAGACGCCGATGAAGGCCGACGCCCCGGTGGGAGTGGACAAACAGATCAGCCTCCTGAACGACGAGATCATCCGCCTGCGCGCGGACAAGGCGCAGGTCGAGGCGAAGCTCAAAGAGGCGTTGTCCGCCAAGCCGGCGGCGGTGGATCCCGTGGAAATGGCCCGGGCGACGGACAAGATCAGCGCGCTCGAGAAGGAGAATAGTTTGCTCAAAGTCAGCCGGGAACAGAACCAGAAGAAATTTTCCGCGATGCTGAGTCCGCAGGCCGCCGCGCAGGCGCAAAAGGATCTGGCGGAGGCCAACCGCAAGCTGGCCGCCCAGACCGACGCGCTCAACGCCCTGACCGCGGAACAAAAAAACTTGCAGAATCGGCTTAAGGAAAAACCGGAACTGTCCGCGTTGCGCAGTGAAAACCAGGCTTTGAAGCGGCAGGTGGGCGACCTGAACAAAAAGGTGGCGACCATGGCCAAGGTGGAGGATTTGAGCAAGCAACTCGCCCAATCCAGGGACGAACTCAAGGCGCAACAGGAGCGCAATGCGGCGTTGAGCAAGGAAACTCAAAAGCTGGAGACGCTTTTGAATGACCCATCCTTCCAGCCCGGCACCAGCGTGCCCCGCGTCAGCTCGATGGAAAAAGAACTCGCCGCCGTGCAAAAGGAAAAGGCGGCCCTGGCCCGGGATAAATCGACGCTGGAGGCGCGGCTCAAGGAGATCATGGTGGCGGCGGCGAAGACCCCCGCCGGGGACGCGGCCGCGCTGCGGCAACTCGAGCAGGAACGCTCCAGTCTGCAAGCGGAGAACGCCGCCTTGGGCAGGGAAAAAGCGAAATTGGAGATGCTGTTGACCGACCCGTCGTTGCAGATCGGCACCGCTTCAGCCAAGGGCAGCACGGCGGAGAAGGAACTCGCCGCCGCCAGAAAATCTGCGAAAGCCAGTGATGCGGCCCTGGCCTCGTTGCAAAAGGAGAAGTCGGATTTGGAACGCGAAAACCTGGCGCTGGAATCCCGGTTGAAGGCCGCGCAAGCAGCCAAAAAGGGCAAAGGCACGGCTGTCAAGCCCGACGCGGCGAGTGAAGAATTGGCCGCCACCCGCGCCCGCCTGGAAGCGCTGGAGGCGAAAAAAATTCCGTACACAACCGAAGAATTGGCACTCTTCAAAAGTCCGACGCCAACCCTGGTCGCCAAGCTGGACGCCAACCCCGCCAAGAAGTCCGCGAAAGAATTGCCCCCCGGCGCGGCGCCGCTGGTCGCGGAAGCCCAGCGCGCCTTTGCCGCCGGTCGCTACGACGAGGCGGAACAGAAATTCCTGCAGGTGCTCCGCCAGGACGAGAAGAATGTGACGGTGCTGGCCAACTTGGCGTCGACTCAGATCCAGCAAGATCATTTTGCGGACGCCGAAGCCAACTTGAAAAAGGCGCTCGCGCAGGATCCGGACGACGCCTTCAGCGTGTCCAAACTTGGCTATCTCAAGTTCCGCCAGGAAAAATATGATGAAGCACTTGACTCGCTGAGTCGCGCGGCGCAGCTCGATCCAAAAGATTCGGAAACCCAGAATTATCTCGGGCTCACGCTGGCTAAAAAAGGGCAGCGCGCCGCCGCGGAAGCGGCGTTGCGCAAGTCGATCCAACTCGCCCCGCGCAACGCCAGTGCGCATCAAAACCTGGCCGTCATTTACGCGCGTCAAGAACCGCCAGCACTGGAACTGGCCCGCTGGCATTACCAGAAAGCCCTGGATCTTGGGCACGCCAGGAATCCGGATCTCGAAAAAATTCTCGAAGGGAATTAGGCCATCCATTTGTGCGGGGCAGTCCTGCGCTCTGCCCTTTGGCTTGAGTGAAGAATTCCAACGGTTTTCTTGCGGCCGCCCTCGTTCAGAGCGGTCGCCCCCGCGCATCTGTTGGGCGAATAAAGTGGCGATCTTTTGCAGCGCCAGTATCATGGCAGGAGTTCAGCGCGACTTATTCAACATGGACACCATTAATATCACCCGCCGGGCGCCGCTGTCGGCCCTCCTGCTGTGCGCCGCAACCCTCGCCTGCCAGCTCCCGGCCCAGACCGCGACGAATCGTTTCGGCTTCACCGGACCGGAAATTTTTCCGATCGACCCCCAATTTGGCTTGCTGCACGCCGCCGACCTCGATGGCGATGGCTTGATGGATTTGATTGTGGTCAACAACTCCCGGTCGAAGATCAACCTCCTCTACAACCAGACCGGCAAGACCAACTTGACCCGTCGCGCCGCGTCCACCGGCCGGCTTGAAATCAACGCGCTGCCGACCGACGCGCGCTTCCGCATCGAGTCCATCGCCTCGGAAAAGCGCATCGCCAGCCTGGTGGTGGCCGATTTGAACGGGGACGGCCGTCCGGATATCGCGTATTACGGCGAGCCCAAGGAACTCGTGGTGCAGTATAATCTGGGCACCAACGGCTGGAGCGCGCCGAAACGGTGGGCGATCGAGGACGGGCAACTCACGCCCAATGCGCTGACGCAGGGCGACCTCAATGGGGACGGCCGGACCGACCTGGTGCTGCTGGGGGAAAACCACCTCTATGTGCTCACGCAAAAAGCCGATCATTCGTTTGGCGAACCGGAAAAAATTCCCTTCTCCGGTACGGTCAAGGGCGTGCAGATTTTGGACATCGACGGCGATGGGCGCGCGGATCTGCTGCTGGTGAATTGGGACAGTCCGAATCCGTTCCGTTTCCGGCTGCAAAATGCCGCCGGGCAACTCGGCCCGGAAATTCATTTCGCCCTGCCCGCCGTCCGCTCGTATTGGGCCGACGATCTGGACGGCGACCACAAGATGGAATTGATCACCATTGCGCAGAATTCCGGCCGGGCCCAAATCTCCAATTTCATCACGAAGGCGGCCGAACCACTTTTGGGCGCCTTCAAGAAAGGGCAGTTTCAAGTCCTGCCGTTGAACAAGACGGAAAAGGCGAAACGCGGGGTGCTCTGGGCCGACCTCAACGGCGACAAGCTCGACGACCTGTTGGTGGCCGAACCCGACAGCGGTCAGTTGACGATTTATTTGCAACAACCGGACGGCACCCTGGCCGCGCCCAAGCGGTTTCCAACGCTGACCGGCGTGAGTGACCTGGCGGTGGCCGACTGGAATGGCAATGGCAAGCCGGAGATTTTTTTGTTGAGCGCGGATGAGCGCCAGGTGGGCGTGACCCATCTGGAAAGCAACGGCCGCATTCCGTTCCCGACGATCCTCCCGCTGGATGGCAAGCCGCTGGCGCTGGCCGCCGGGCCGTTGCGACCGGGCGCGAAGCCTTCCCTTGCGATCATCCTCGACCAGGATGGCCGGCGGGTGCTGCACCTCCAGACCGCCGACGGCAAAGTCAAAACGCAAAAACTGAGCGAGAGCTTCAAATCCAACCCGAGCGGCCTGGCCATTCACGACACCGACCAGGACGGCCTCCCGGATTTGGTGGTGTTGATCCCCTACGAAAAAATCAAGATTCTCCGGCAGGTGGCGGACAAAGACTTTGAGGAAATTGACGTGGCGCCGCCCGGCGGCAGCGTGGAACAGCCGTGGTTTGGCGCGGCGGACGTGGACGGCGACGGCAAGACGGAACTCCTGCTGGCCCAGAAGAATTTTGTGCGGGCCGTGGTCTTGCAGAAGGAGGCGCGCAATCTGGCGGCGGATGCGAAACCCGTCTGGTCATTCACCGTAAAGGAACAGATCAATGGCGCGGGCAGCAATTCTCGGATCGTGGGCGCCGCGGCGCTGCCCAATGGCACCAACGCCATCACCTCGATCTTTCTGCTGGATGCGGAGCGCAAGGCATTGACCCTGTGCGAGCGCGATGCGGCGGGGGTCTGGCAGGCCGAGCGCAATCTGCCCCTGGCCGTCGCGGATTTTACGGCCCTGAAGGCCGTAAACCTGGGTGCCGCCAGCCCAAACAGCATCGCCTTGCTGGGTGCCAACGCGGTGGCCTGGCAGAGTTTTGACGGCCAGACCTGGGAGATTCAGGAACTCGATAGCTACGAAACCCCGATCAAGGATGGCCGCCTGCTGGACGTGGTTTCCGGTGATCTGAATCAGGATGGCCGGAAAGATTTGGTGTTTTTGGAAACCACCAAGAACTACATCGACATCGTCACCTTTGATCGGCCGCATAAATTGACGCCGGCCGATCGCTGGCAGGTGTTCGAGGAGCGCAC
>JAYUBJ010000092.1:0-8332 GCA_043740915.1 Verrucomicrobiota bacterium | reverse complement strand
GCGAAGAAACTGGAGATTTCCGTTCCGAAATAAACTCACCAGAAGGTGAATCAATCCTAGGCGGATGAATCTCGGTTTCTGCATTCCGCTTTGCACTGCGCTCCGTCAGAACTCTCCTGTGGCGCGAGGGTTTTGGACTGAGGTGACAATTCGAGGGGCAGGAAGCTGATTGAACAGAAGCAAACGAAGAGAACCAAGGTGGGGTTTTCCTTCGTTCCCTTTGTTTCCTTCTGTGCATCCGATTCCTGTAGCTTGTGGGTCGCACTGCTTCATTTGCGGCTTCGCCTCGTTGCGTCCTTGGCGTTCTTGGCGTGAGCTCTCGATTGCATGGTTCCGGCTAAGATTGCGTGACCGCACTGCGAACGTTCCCTGCTCAGTTCAACTGATTCAACAGCGCGTTGCCGTCAGGGCCGCCGAGCGTGAAAAGCCGGTCGGTCAGGTCATTTAGCGCCCGGCGAGTGGTTTGAAACTGATCCGCCAATTCGGAAAAAATGGGGGTCAACGCGTACTTCCTGGCCAGCCGATGGTCGCTGGCGGCTTGGAAACTCGACCGCCCCAGCGCCTCGTAGTAGGCGAGGTCGGGAAAACCGCGCCGTTCGGCCTGGGCGCGAATCCGCTCGGGAAAAATCCCGGTCACGAACAGCGATTGATTGCCCATGTGCGCCCGGATGAGAAAGCGGGTCCGGTCATCCGCCGCGGGCAGTGACGCGAGCATCTCAAAAAAATAGTCCAGCGGCTCCGGCTTCCCCGGAACGCGGCAGCGCGTCCGTTCCTGCAACGAAAATTGCGCCAGCACCTCGGCGACGTAGTCTGCCACGGCGCAGTTCTCGATGCCGGCCCGGCGAAAGACATGGCGGACCAGCGCGTAGAAATAGAAATGGCTGGAGACCCGCAGGCAGCCGGGATTTTCCAGCAACGCATGCACCAGTTTTTCATCGTCCAGAATCAAATCGCGGCTCTCCTCAGCGGCCAGCAATTGGACGAGGCACCCGGCCCGGCTCGATTCACCGCCCAGCGTGGCGACGATGAACTCCACATCTTCGGCCGTGAACTGGATCCGGCAGTTGGGTTGGATGACCGTCATAACTTTGGTGCCCAATGATTATTTGACCACGCCCGTCCCCACATATTCAGCAAGTTCAGTTCCAACTCCAGCCGGTGAAACGTGAATATTTGAACGCCGGTTGACTTCCAAACTCCGGTGTTTATCCTAGCCCTGTTCCATGTGTTCCATCTGGCCATTGGTTAAATCAGACCGCGGGAAAGCCCCTGCGAGCGCGTGTCCCCAGCGCTCAAGTTTTCCAATCTCTTACCGGGCGCTTCCCTTTCTGTCAACGCTCCTGGCGGTGTTTTGCGCCACCGAAATGGCCGCCCAGGCCGCGCCCAAACCGCCGCCAGCGAAGGTTCCCGCCGATCACGCGCAGCAAATGACGAAGGGACTTGAACTGTTCAAACAGGATGTCCGCCTACTTCTCAACGAGCATTGCGTCAAATGTCACGGTGGCGAAAAAACCAAGGGCGAATTTGACCTGACCACGCGCGAGGGACTGCTGCACGGCGGCGCGGAAGGCCCGGCGGTGGTGGTGGGCAATGCCCGCACCAGCAAGTTCTATAAAATGGTGGCGCACACCGTCGAGCCATTCATGCCGCACAAGGCCGACAAGTTGCCCGACGCAGCCGTTGCGAAAATCGCCGCGTGGATCGACGCCGGCGCGCCCTACGACAAGCCGCTGCTGGAAAAAAAACAATCTCCCAAAGGCCGCGCGACCGTGGGCGACGAGGACCGCAAGTTCTGGTCGCTGCAGCCGCTCAAACACGAAGAGCCGCCCAGGGTGAAAAATAAAACCTGGGGCCGGACCCCCGTGGATGCCTTTGTGCTGGCCAAACTCGAAGCCGTGAAGCTCTCGCCCAATCCAGCGGCCGACCGGCGCAAGTTGATTCGCCGCGCTTACTTTGATTTGATCGGCCTGCCGCCCACACCGGAGGAAGTGGAGGCGTTCGTCGCCGACACAGCGCTGGACGCGTATGAAAAGTTGATTGACCATTTGCTGGCCAGTCCCCATTACGGCGAACGCTGGGGCCGGCATTGGCTCGATCTGGCGCGCTTTGCCGAAAGCCACGGCTTCGAGCAGGACTATGACCGCCCATCCGCGTATCATTATCGTGACTTCGTGATTCAGGCGCTGAACCAGGACATGCCTTACCACCAATTCGTCAAATGGCAGATCGCCGGCGATGAACTGGCGCCCGAAAATCTCCAGGCCATGATGGCCACGGGCTATCTCGCCGCCGGCGTGCATGCCACCCAAATCACCGCGAATCAGGCGGAAAAGGAACGCTACGACGAACTCGACGACGTGGCGGCCACCATCGGCACTTCGCTGCTGGGGCTCACGGTTGGCTGCGCCCGTTGTCATGATCACAAGTATGATCCGATCCCGTCGAAGGATTATTACCGGCTAATTTCCACCTTCACCACAACCGTGCGGAGCGATGTCGACCTTGATTTACACCCCGAACAATATCGCGAGGCGAAGGCGAAATTCGACCAGGACCATGTCCCTCTGGTGGCGGCGCTCGAGCGGTTTGAAACTGAACAATTGCCGGGCCGCTTTGAGCAATGGCTGCGGACGGGCGTCCAGCCGCCGCAGCCGAAATGGCTGGCGCTCGATTGGGAGAGTGCAAAATCGCAGGGCGGCGCGACGCTGACGAAACAATCCGACGGCTCGTTGCTGGCCAGCGGCACCAATCCCGATTTTGACGCGTACACGTTTATTGCCCGCACACCGTTGAAAAACATTTCCGCCGTGAAGCTCGAGGCCTTGGCGCATCCTTCCTTTGCCAAAGGCGGGCCGGGGCGCGCCGGCAACGGAAATTTTGACCTCACCGATTTTCGTGTCACCGCCGCGCCGGCGGATGGGAAGGGCCCGGCCGTCGAAGTGAAATTGACCAACCCGAAGGCCACGTTCGAACAGGCCAGTCTGCCGATTGCCGCGGCGATTGATGGCGACCAGAAATCGGGCTGGGCGGTGGATCCGCAATTCGGCAAAGACCACGCGGCGGTGTTCGAGTGCGCGCCGCTCGTGGGCTTTGACGGCGGCACGGTGCTGACCTTCACGTTGAAATTCGACGGTAACAACGGCCACAACATCGGCCGCCCGCGCGTTTCCATCTCGACCGCGCCGTTGCCCGCCAGCCTGGAAGGCGAGCCCGGCGCGCATGATTTGATGGTGGAGTTAAGCCGGGCGTGGGCGGTGCCGACGGAGCAGCGGACGCCGGCGCAAAAGGCGGTGTTGCTGAAATGGTATCGCACCTCCGATGCGGAATGGCAGAAACTGAATCTGGTGGTGCAGGAGCATTTGAAAAAGACACCGCAGCCCGAATTGACGAAGGTGCTGGTTTCCTCCGAAGGACTGCCGGCCATCCGGCTGAACACGCAGGGGCCGGATTTTTATGAGAAGACTTTTTTATTGAAGCGCGGTGATTTGAACCAGAAGCAGGAGGAAGCTGCCCCGGGATTTCTACAGGCGCTCATGCGGACGCCGGAACAGGAAAAGCACTGGCAGGTTCCGCCGCCCAAAGGCTGGCGCACCTCGTATCGCCGCACCAGTCTCGCGAATTGGATCACTGACACCGACCAGGGCGCGGGCAATCTGCTGGCGCGCGTGATCGTGAACCGCCTTTGGCAGCACCACTTCGGGCGTGGGATTGTCGGCACCCCGAGCGATTTTGGCGCGCAAGGCGAACGGCCCACGCATCCGGAATTGCTGGATTGGCTGGCCAATGAATTGATCCGGCAGGGCTGGCGGCTGAAGCCCCTCCACAAACTGATCATGATGAGCGCCGTTTATGCGGAAGGATCGGAATTCAAGACCGCCGCCGCCAAGACGGATCCGGACGACAAACTTTTCTGGCGCCGATCCCCGCATCGGCTCGAAGGCGAAATCATCCGGGACGCGGTTCTGGCCGTCAGCGGCACGCTCGATCCAAAAATGTTCGGCCCCGGCACGCTGGATGAGGGGAATCATCGCCGCAGCATTTACTTCACGATCAAGCGGAGCCAGCTTGTGCCGATGATGGCCCTATTCGACGCGCCGGAGCCGAACCAAAGCAGCGGGAGCCGGTCCACGACCACTGTCGCGCCGCAGGCCTTGATGGTGATGAACAACCCGCAGATGCGGAATGCCGCGAAAGCATTTGCGAAACGTCTCGGGGAAAGCAAATCCGATCCAAACGCCGTCATCGCCAAGGCCTATCACGCGGCACTGGGCCGACCGCCCTTCAAGGAGGAACTCATGGACGGAATCGATTTTCTGGCCCGACAAGGAGCGGCGTACCGAGCCAGCGGCAAGCCGGACGTGCCCGAACTGGCGCTCGCTGATTTTTGCCAGGCGTTGCTCGGCCTGAATGAATTTATTTATATCGATTGAACCCGGCTAAGAATGCGAAACTGACTTTCCTGAAACGACCAACCGCAACTGATGAAACCACTCCATGAAAACCTTGATGAACACCCAACACTGGCTTGCGCTCACTAGCATTTTGCTCACGGTCTCGACGGCGGCTTTGCCGGGCGCGACCAAGAAATCGGACGATACGAAAGGGAACAAGACGATGAATGCTGGAATTCAAAAATCCGAATTCGGGAAATTGCCGGATGGCACGGCGGCCGACCTTTATACGCTGACCAATCGCAAAGGCATGGTTGCCAAAATCACAACGTACGGCGCCCTGGTGACCGAACTGCATACGCCCGACCGCGACGGTAAGCTGGGCAACGTCGTGCTCGGATTTGATAATCTCGAACAATATGCGAAAGGGCATCCTTTTTTCGGCGCGATCGCTGGGCGCGTCGCCAACCGCATTGCCAAGGGTAAGTTCACGCTCGATGGCAAGGAGTACACCCTCGCGGTCAACAACGGGCCGAACTCGCTCCACGGCGGTTTGAAGGGGTTTGACAAGGTGGTGTGGAAAGCTGAACCGGTGGCGGCCACCGACGGCGTGTCGCTCAAACTTACTTATCTGA
The DNA here is from genome assembly GCA_043740915.1 of Verrucomicrobiota bacterium. Lineage (GTDB taxonomy): Bacteria > Verrucomicrobiota > Verrucomicrobiia > Limisphaerales > JAYTXL01 > JAYTXL01. The sequence continues at coordinate 3,306 of JAYUBJ010000092.1, read as the reverse complement.
GCCGTGATGGCGAGGAAGGTTATCCCGGCAACCTCTCGGTCACCGTCGTCTATACGTTGACGGAGCAAAATGAATTGCGGATCGACTACACCGCCACGACCGACCAGGCCACACCGGTCAACTTGACGAACCACAGCTATTTTAATCTCGCCGGATCCGGCAGCATTCTCAACCACGAGCTGGTGCTGATGGCGGATCGCTACACCCCGACCGACGACACCTTGATCCCGACCGGCGAACTGGCGAGTGTCAAGGGCACACCGGTTGATTTTACGAAGCCGGCGGCCATTGGTTCCCGCTTCGACCAACTCACGGCGACGCCGAAGGGCTATGATCATAATTTCGTGCTGAACAGCGGCGGCAAATCGCTCGCGCTGGCCGCCCGCGTCCACGACCCCAAATCGGGCCGCGTCATGGAAGTGTGGACCACCGAGCCGGGCGTTCAGTTTTATACCGGCAACTTTCTCGATGGCTCGCGCACGGGTCTCGGCGGCGTGGTCTATGCCCAACACCACGGCTTCTGCCTCGAGACGCAACACTTTCCCGACTCGGTGAACCATCCCAATTTCCCCTCGTCGATCCTCCGGCCCGGACAGACTCTCAAGTCCACTACGACGCACAAGTTCTCCGCGAAATGATCGGATCCGTGCCATGAATCCCTTGCCCCATTTGATTGCCTCGCCCCATGCGATGTTCCATTCACGCCGGGATTTTCTGCGGCGCACGGGCTCGGGCATGGGGATGCTTGCGCTGGCCGGCCTCTTTAATGAACAGGGACTGCTCGGCGCGCCGACTTCCGCAAACCAAGGCAATCTCAACCTCAATCCGCTTGCCCCGCGGCCCAGCCACTTTCCGGCAAAGGCCAAATCAGTGATCTGGCTCTTCATGAACGGCGGGCCGAGCCAGGTGGATACGTGGGACTACAAACCGGAGCTGGCGAAGCGCGATGGCAAGGCGTTGGAAGGCTTCGACAAAAATACCGGCTTCTTTACCGGTCAGGTCGGGCCGTTGATGAAGTCGCCGTTTAAGTTCGAGCAGCACGGGCAGTCGGGCGCGTGGGTCTCGGAGATTTTTCCCAACCTGTCGAAACATGTGGACGAAATGGCGTTCATCCATTCGTGCTTCACGAACACGAACAACCATTCGCCGGCGCTGTTCGAGATCAACACCGGTTTCAGCCGCATGGGTTTTCCCTGCATGGGCGCGTGGGTCACATACGGACTCGGCTCGGTGAACCAGAATTTGCCCGGCTTCGTCGTAATGTATGACACGCTGGGGCGCGGTCTGCCGAAAGGGCACGCGCAGAACTGGGGCGCGGGCTTTTTGCCAGGTGTCTTCCAGGCCACGCCACTCAATCCCCAGGGCGCACCGATCAACAACCTGATTCGCACCGCGGAAATGACCGATCCACAGCAGCGCGCGCAACTCGACCTGATCGGCAGGCTCAACCAGCGCCACCAAAAACAAAATCCGCAGGAGACCGAACTCGCGGCGCGCATCGAAAGTTTCGAACTGGCTTACCGAATGCAAATGGCCGCGCCGGAAGCACTCGACGTCACCCAGGAACCGGAATGCGTCCAGAAACTTTATGGCCTGGACAATCCCAAGTGCACGCACTTCGCCAAACAGGTGTTGATGGCGCGACGGCTCGTCGAACGCGGCGTGCGCTTCGTGCAGATTTACAGCGGCGGCATGGACAACGAACGGAGCTGGGACGGCCACGCGGACATTGCCAAGAATCACAGCGGGTTCGCGGGTGAAACGGACATTCCCATTGCGGGGCTGCTGACGGATTTGAAACAGCGGGGCTTGCTGGATTCCACGTTGATCATCTGGAACGGCGAATTTGGCCGGCTGCCCATCGTGCAAACTGGCGGCACCGGGCGCGACCACAACCCGCACGCCTTCACCACCTGGCTGGCGGGCGGTGGCGTGAAAGGCGGCACCCGTTATGGCGAGACCGATGAAATCGGCCACAAGGCGGCGGTGGATCGGGTCAGCATCAACGACCTGCACGCGACGATCCTTCACTTGCTGGGCATGGACCACGAGAAGCTGACCTACCGCTACAACGGCCGCAACTTCCGCCTCACCGACGTGGCCGGCGACGTCGTCCGCAAAGTGGTTGCCTGAGCGGATAGAGCATGAACCGCAGTGCAATTCTTCGCGGCCTGGCCGACCTGGTGCTGATCACGCACGTCGCGTTTGTCGCCTTCGTGATTTTTGGATTGCTCCTGATTATTTGCGGCGGGATTCGCAAATGGAATTGGATCCGAAATCCATGGTTCCGAATGGCCCATCTTGCGGCGATCGGTGTGGTCGTGGTGCAGGCGTGGTTCGGAGTGATCTGTCCGCTCACCACGTTGGAGATGAGCCTGCGCGAGCAAGCGGGAGATGAAACCTATCACGGGACATTCATCGCCTACTGGCTTCAAAAATTGATTTTCTTCCGGGCGCCAGCCTGGGTGTTCATGGTGTGTTACTCCGTATTCGGACTCGCGGTGGTGAGCAGTTGGATCGGCTTCCGCCCGCGGCCATTCCACAGCAAAACGGTAATCGCGGCCACAGACGTTAATCCATGAAAGAAACCTTCACACAGACCGGAGGAGCGAGAATTAGCATGTTGAACGTCACTTGGCCGGGTGCTGTTTTAGAGGTGACCGAGTCGGAGCTGCGTCTGAGATGCTTTTGGAAGTGCTGGACGATTCCGAAGAATCAGCTCATCCGGCTGAGTGAACATCGGAGTCTTTCCAACGGGCTGCGCATTCAGCACAGTATCCAGAGCTACACACAGTTCATCGTTTTTTGGACCTTTAGTTTCGCGAAGTTGAGGCAAGCCTTGGAGGAGCGGGGCTACACAGTTTATGATCAAGCCACTTAACCCTGGCATTCGGAAAGAATTGCTAGAAAAATGAATCCACCCGAAGCTGTTGTTTTTGATCTGGGCAAGGTGCTGCTCGATTTTGATTACGAGATTGCCGTCCGCAAAATGGTGGCCCGTTGCGACCTGCCAGCGAGCACGCTGCATGATCTCATCAACCAATCGCCCCTGCTCTTCCGCTACGAAACCGGCTTGCTCACCACCCAAGAATTCTACGAGTCCGTGAAGGCCGCTTCCGCTTTTCGCGGCGACGAATTGGAGTTCCGCGCCATCTTTGGCGATATCTTCACACCCCTCGAGCCGATGATCGCCTTGCACGAACGGTTGCGCGCCCAGGGAATCCCCACCTACATTTTCTCGAACACGAACGAACTGGCCATCGACCACATCCGCCGACAATTCCCCTTCTTCAGCCGGTTTGAGGA
>JAYUBJ010000091.1:0-2513 GCA_043740915.1 Verrucomicrobiota bacterium | reverse complement strand
ACGCCGAAAGATTTCAAATCCTCGCTGGGCACGGAAACGAATGTGGCAGCTATAAGAATTTGCGCATCTTCCGTTTCCTCCATATCCGGCGGATTGTTCGTTTCCGACTGTGCGGCGGCTGGCAACCCATTTTGTTGCCGAAGCAATTGCGCCAATTCGCCGCGTAGTTTGATCAACTCCACTTTACCTCGATTGAGTCGTTCGTTCTCGCTGCGGAGTGCGTTTGAGCCAACCGTTGCCGCATCGCGTTCCTTGGTCAGTCGCTCCTGCTGGGCAATCAGATTTTGGTGGTCGCTTCGCAGGCGGCTAATTTCCCGTTCTAGCACGACATGGGTGAGCGTTCCGCCGACGAGTATGGCGACGAGTATGGCCGCGATGGTTTTTGCGTTGAGCCAGTTCATGGTTGTACGGGTTGCTACGCTCGCTGTTCCGGCAACGGCGGCGGCAGTCGAAATCGTGGCGGCCAATCCAACCGGCGCCGCCTGGACTGCATTGGCCGAGATGACGACCACAAGTCCGCCCGTACCCACGCTTACACCGCGTTTGGCGAAGAATTCGCGCAGCCGATCGACGGCGCGGCTCACGCGTTTTTGCGCGGTGTCATCGCTCACGCCCAGTGCGTGGCCGACGGTGTGGAAATCGTGGTTCTTGAAATAGCGGAGCAGCAACGCCTCACGATCTTCGTCGCCCAAATCCGCCATCGCTTCGTCGAGCACGGGTCGGATGCGTTCCCAGTCCGGCGCGGTTTCGGAATTCGTGATGAGTTGTTCCATGGCCAGCCTTTCGTGCGCGAGACGGCGGCGGTCGTCGCGCAACTGAGTGAGCGCCGCGAAGTGTGTGCTGCGGTAAAGCCAGCCCACCAGCGAACTGTCGGTTGCCAGTTTGTCCGCCAGCGGACGCGCTTTGCGGGCGAGATCGGTGAAAACGCTTTGCGCCACGTCGCCGGCGAGTGCCGCTGAATCCATCTGGCGCCGTGCGGCAGAATAGACGAGGTCGGTGTGCCGCGTGACGATTTCGCGAAACGCGGGTTCACAGCCACGTTCGGCGTAGTCGCGGAGCAGTTGGGCGTCGGACTTGTCCTGCATCTCACCCATTAAACAACCGGCGGCGGTGAAATCCGACAAAGTATTTTAGGATATGTGGCCAGGACCGCGTGCGAGGAGGAGTTGCGCACGGCACCGGCGGAGGAGACGATTTGCATCGATAACGCTCGATTACGTCGCGACTTGGCGGTGGAGGCGTCGTAGCGGCGGGCGTCCCGTCCACCCTCCGCAGTATCCCTGCTACGGAGGACGGGCCACCCGGAATGGGGTGGGAGAATGTGAGGGCTCGGGCGAGTTTCAAGCGGACTGGTTTTGCCGCGCTGGTTTCCGCCGGGCGAGACGCCGCGGCTCTACGGCAGGCGGGACGCCCGCCGCTACGTGGGATGGCGACCAAACGCCGCTTCCGAGCGGCGCTCGGTGTACTTGCCCGGAAGCAGTAGTCGGTCCGGCGGTTTACTCATTGAATGGGAACCACCGTTACCCAAAGCCGACGGGGAAAGAAAACGATCAGCTCCGGCGAGTTCGAGCCCGGCGCTCCGGCTATGGCGCGAAGAGTTCGCCCAGCGTATCCAAAACTGTGTTCGTGGTTTCGGAACTTAGTTTGCCCAGACGTTTCACCAGGCGGGATTTGTCCACCGCCCGAATCTGATCAAGCGCAATTTCTCCGATCTTGCCCTGAAAATTAATTGTGACGCGCGTCGGCCAACCACGGCGAACAGTGGTCATCGGCGCGATGATAACCGTGGATAGGGCACGGTTCAGTTCATCGGGAGAAACGACCAGGCATGGCCGGGTCTTCGCGGTTTCTGCGCCGGTGGCGGGATCGAGACGGACAAGAAAGATGTTGAACCGCTCAACTACCATTGCCAATCCTTCGCGTCGAACGCGTTGCTTAACTTGCGTGCGGCGGCGAGGTCGTCTTGGGGTGGGTGCGGACGACGGAAGGCCTTGGTCCAATTCGCGCGGGCTTTGCGACGCGGGCGAAGCAGCAGGCCTTTGGCGGAAGGCTGCAATTCCAATCCGTAGGGCCAGCGGTGCAGCGCCAATTCAATCGCCATCGTTTTCATGGGATTACCTTCCTTGATACCTACGGTTTAGTCAACGGCCCGGTAGCAAACTCTGCACCGCGCGGCGGAATCGACTGCGTCAACGTGTTTTTGATTGGCAATCGGCCGGGCGTGGAACCAGCGATGCGGGGCAGGTTGCCAACCTGCGAAAAAGAAGATTCACAATCTGCGCTCCGAGCAACCGCCGGCTCCGAGCGACACTCGGTGGAACCGTGCAAAAGCTGTAGGTTGGTCCGGCGGTTCACTCATTAAATAGTAACCGCCGTTGCTTAAATCGGACAGGGAAAGGAGACGATTAATTCCAACGGCGCGCAATTCTGTCGCGATGTAGCGGCGAAGGCGATGTAGCGGTGGGCGTCCCGCCTGCCGTAGAGGGCGTGCGTTCCGCCGCCCGGAATGGGAG
>JAYUBJ010000090.1:0-2518 GCA_043740915.1 Verrucomicrobiota bacterium | reverse complement strand
CAGGAGCAACTCCTTGAAATAGGTCGGGCTCAAACCGAGGAAGCCGAGCGCGTACCGGTCTTCGAGCGGCATCCCGGGCATGAGATCCGTGGCGAGCTGGCGCTTGATGAATTCGTCGTACGGCATGTCTTCGTTGAGCGCCCGCACCACCCAGTCGCGATAGCGCCACGCCGACCCAGTGGGGTCGAGCCAGGACTCCGTCAGATCCACGTAGCGCGCGAGGTCGAGCCAGTAACGTCCCCACCGCTCGCCGTAATGCGGCGACGCCAGCAACTCATCCACGAGCCGGGCGAGCGCCACGCGGTTCAGGCTGCCACCGCGATTCAGTTCCGCGGACCAATGCTCCATTTCCGCCGGGCTCGGCGGCAGTCCAATCAGATCGAAGTAGAGACGCCGCACCAGCGCGGAGGCCGGCGCGGTCGCGGCGGGTTTCAGTCCGGCCGCCTCCATTTTCGCGAGCAGGAAATGGTCGATCCGGGTTTGCGGCCAGCGGGCCTCGCGCACCTTGGGCAGCGGAACTTCCCGGAGCGGTTGAAAGGACCACGGGACCGTTTGCTCGACCGCCTTGGCGGGCCGGGCGCGGGCCTCCGCCGCCGGCGTCGCGCGGGGAGACAGCGCCATCACGGCTGCGGCCAGCAACAAAATCGAACGATGGAGCATGGCCCAACAAAACATCGTTTCGGCCCAGTATTCAAGGTCGAATTATTTCAAGAATGGAGGGCGGCCAACAACCGCCACCGCGCCGGGACGGGAGGCGGGTAGAATAATTTCTTGCGTCATGCAGCGCGCGGCTGAGCCACCGCGCGGCGATCCGCTCGGCACCGCTTGACAAACGTTGCTTTGGTCAGTTTGGAGGCGGCGGCTTTCCAGCGGATGATCCGCACCATTTCAAAGAGCTCCTGAAGGAAACAGATAACACCGACACTGAACATGGCGATGGCCATGCCGATGTTGATCCAGTTGGCGACCGATTCAGCGGGGGACATCTCCAGATTGTGGCCGGTCATTTTGATCCATTGCGCCTGCACCTCGACTAAATGTCCCTGAAGCGCGAAAAAGATCAGCGCGCCGAAGAGGAGATTTGCCAGGCCGCGAATTCCCAGGCGTGGCCGGGTCCAGTATGGCCGGAGGAAATTGAAACACGACACGCCGGCCCCGACCAGCAGCAGCGCCAGCACGGGCAGGTAAAAGTTTTCGCGGAAATCCTGCCAAAGGGGGCCCCAGGCCGTGGCAAAGCCGAGCCGTTCCAGAGGCGGGCCCCACGCAACCGGGAAGCCACCCGGATTGGCCATCCAAAAGTAGTATGTCAACGATTATTTTTGGGGAGAAAATCCATGGCCTGCGAAGCGCCGCCTGGCATTTCCCTGAACCGCCAGGAGTGCCGAGCACCGGCTCGGCAGGATGGGGCGACGCGGTTGGTTCGGGCCGAGCTGGTGCTCGGCGTTCCGGTTCCGGGAGAGAATCGCCCGGGGCACCGTCCGCGCAACGAGCCTTGAGCGGGAATCCCTGCCGGGCGACAAAACGCTTGTCGCCCGACGGCGCCGGCGTAAAGTCGGCGCGCATGAGCCCGACGCAATCGCTCCGCTCCCGAAACCGCGGAGCCTTGAACAGGAATTGTTATCAGTAATAAATTGGCCAATTGGGTGTTGCGTCGATTTGGGTACTCGCTGGTATCGATTCCCACGTTGCGAACCGTTGACACGCTGCGCGACTTCACTCCGGAGCAGAGGCGGATCATCGACACGGCCATGCCGTTTTCCATGACCGGCATGGCGCGAATGGCGGCGCTCGTAAACGCAGTGACTTATGTGACGGAAAACCGGATTCCGGGGGACATCGTCGAGTGCGGAGTCTGGCGGGGCGGCAGCATGATGACGATGGCGATGACTCTGTTGTCCTTGGGCGACAAGAGCCGTTCGCTTTATCTCTTCGACACCTACGAAGGAATGTCCCAGCCGACGGAACACGACACCAAGGCCGATGGCACCCCGGCCGCGAAACAGTATGAGGCGTATGCCCAACGGGACAAGAAATGGTGCTATGCCAGCCTCGATGATGTGCGCGAGAACATTCTTTCCACCGGTTATCCGGAGGACAAGCTTCATCTGATCAAGGGAAAGGTGGAGGACACGATTCCCAAGACGCTCCCGGGCAATCTGGCGATTTTGCGGCTCGACACCGACTGGTATGAATCCACGCGGCACGAACTGATCCATCTGTATCCGCTGTTGGGCGTGAAGGGGGTCATGATCATCGATGACTACGGGCACTGGGCGGGGGCAAAGAAGGCGGTGGACGAGTATTTCAAGGCGCGTGGCGAAGGGGTTTATTTGCATCGGATCGATTACACGGCGCGGCTGATGATCAAAACCGCGGCGTGACGCTGGTCCAGCCCCTTGCACTCGGGTGCCACGCATCGCCCGGCACTCCCGCTCCCGGACCGCGAGTTGTCCCAAACCGCAGCGCGTCGCCAGCAAACCCGCGTTGAAATTTATCCGGGCTGCCTGGGTTCCGCCAC
>JAYUBJ010000089.1:0-2527 GCA_043740915.1 Verrucomicrobiota bacterium | reverse complement strand
GGAAGTTGCTGTTGAACTTGATGCCGTAGGGCGGGTCGAAGTAGATGCACTGCACCTTGCCGCGCAGACCCTCGCGCTCGGCGAGACTGGCCATGACTTGGAGGGAGTCGCCGAGGATCATGCGGTTCGACCAGTTCTGGTCGTGGGCATAGAACTCGGTTTTGTCCGCGCCCTTGGGCATACCGTTGAAATCGGCGAAGAGGTCGAACTGCGGCGCTGCGGCTTTTGCGTCCGCAGCCGTCTGGCGCAACAAGTCGTCAATAAGCACCTTGGGGTGGACTTTTTCCTGGATGTAGAGCGGCGGGGCGTGGGTGACAAGATCGCTCCAGTCCTGCTCATCCTTCCCGCGCCAGACGAGTTGGGGATCGAGGTCGGTGTTGCGCGGATACTTCACGGTGCGTGGCGCTTCCTGCGCCTTCTCGATCACGGACTGATGCTCGGCGGTGGGGATGTTTTTCCGCTTGGCCTCGTCGTGCTTCAGCGATTCGACAGATTTTAAACTGGCGGTCTTTTTTGCCATGAGAATCAGGCGGAGGGTGCGGCTGGGGTTTGGGAGTTGGGTTTGGGCGCAGTCGCGGGCGCGGCTGGCGCTGGCGTTTTTGCTTCGTCTTCCTGTTCGTCGGCTGGCGTTGCGCCTCCGCCAGGCTGTTTGAATCCAGAAACGACGCCATCCACATGCTCGTGCAAATCGTCCTTCACGGACTGCCAGAGCGGATCGAGCAGGAACTCTACACCTTCGCGGCGGGCTAGTTTGGCGGCAGGAACGAAATCACTGTCGCCGGTGACAAGCACAATGGTATCCACCTGTTTTTTTAGCGTGAGCGTGGAAATATCGAGACCGATGCGCATATCCACTCCCTTTTGACGCAACCCCAAGCGGACGTCGTCCGGTGCCAGATTACGCCATGCTTCCGTGATTTTTGCGAGCTGGTCTGCGTGCTCGGGGGTCAATGCGGTGGCAGGTTTGCCGGTGCGCGCCTGTTCAATCGCGGCGTCCAGGACGTGAACCCAATCCCGTGTGCGGAGCAGTTTCTTGGTAATCTGAGTGTCCTTGATGTGCCAACCGTCTTCCTTGGCGACGTGGCCTAGCCGCAACGCGAACTTCCGCGACTTGCGAAGTTCGTTAAACAACCCTTCGCGGAATTTTGCCTCGGGAGTTTTGGCGAACTGAATCTGCTGATTGAGAATGGGATGATGGGCGACTTCACCATAAGGGACGGCATCGTAATAAAAAAGGCGATACACATGGTCAAGCCACCGGCTGTTGTCGGCATTGAATCGTTCACCGGTCAGTTTCTGGACATGGCGTTTGCAAAGCATCCGGGCTGAATTGGCGACGGCCTCAGCCGTGTCGTGGTGGTGCAGGGGGACGAGTTTAGACAGCCGTTTGATAAAAAAGCCGCCGTCGATTAGGATGGCAATGCGTCGTATTCTCATGGGGATTGTGGGGAAAAAGAAAAAGCTCCAAGATTTTGGCGTCGCCCAGGATAAAGGGGCGGGCCTACTCTCATGGAGCGGATGCCGGGAACATCGGCGAGAATGGTCATCATTTCAAGCGAAAAGTTGACGGATTTTGACATTCCAAACCAGGCCATTTTCCTGACGCCGGGAATATGGTGGAGCATCTGGTTTTCATGACTGGCTGGTGACGGCGGTTATCATTTTGTCGAATTTGCTCGCGACCTTCGCCTTGAAGTCGGACTCGATCTGGTAAACTTCGGTGAACTCGGCGAAGGCCCAGCGTCCGTATTGCTTGAGGTTGTTCACGCCGGGCACCCAGTAGGTATCCATGGTGGATTTCTTTTCCTTCGCGTCCTCGCGGCGGTAGCCTTTGATCTCGGTAATGAGGTGCAGGAGGTCGTCGGGGCCGTGGCCGTCGTCCACCAGCACGATAAAGTCCGGCAGATACTTTCGGATTTCCGAGCCGTAGCGATAGGGCACTTCGAGCCCGAGGTTGTGATTCTTGACGTAAGCGCGTACTTTGGGATGAGCCTCCGCCACGCGGCAGAACTCGGCCTCCCAGTCGCTGTCGAGCACGACCCAGTTGATGTGGCTGCTTTTGGAACTGGTTTCCCAGCGATCGGTGCGGGACGTATTAAAGCGCACGTGTGCCGTGGAACCGGTGGGATTGTAGGGGTCGAGCAGGGCCTTAATGGGGCGCTTGCCTTCCAAGGCGCGGGTGATGCCGGCGGTGATCTTGTTGCAGGCCATGTCCGCCAGTTCCTGATACATGAGTTGGGCGGGATAGGTGCCGCCTTTGCAGACGAGGCTGGTGTCGAGCCACTGCTTGGTGATGCGCTTGAGCTGCCCGAAGAGATGGAGCTTCGGCTCCTCGCCGGGGTCGCGCCATTTTGTGTAAAGTAGGCGTTGGGTCAGATGAAAAAGGACGGTCGAAGGGCGCACTTTTTCGAGGTGCTCCAAGTCCATATCCGCGCCTTCGCCGATGATGCCCGAGTTGCGTGTCTTGGACGGCCCGACGAGATCGGGGGTGAGTTCGAGGATGGAATCGGCATTGAAGCTGGCGGTG
>JAYUBJ010000088.1:0-2528 GCA_043740915.1 Verrucomicrobiota bacterium | reverse complement strand
GGACCGCCCTGCATGAACAGCGAGATCATGGCTTTGGCGCGTGGTTTGAAATGCGCCGGCTTGGGCTTGAGGGTGAAGGTGGGCCGTTTCAAGTCTGGCTGTGACGGCTCGCCCAGGAGCCGGTCTTCATTCAGCAACCAGGCCAGCGCGACCGAACCGAGCCCCATGGCATTCGTGGCCAGAAAATGCCGGCGCGACGCGCGTTGAAAAGGGCTCATGTTCCAAGGCGCGTTCATGGCTTAATCGACATACAGAAAATCATTCGCGCTCAACAGTGCCTGACAAAAATTGGCCAGGGCGAGTTGCGGGTAATCCACCGGCTTCGCTTCTTTGGCTTTCGCTGGATCGGCGGACTTCAGCGCGTTCGCTTTGAACTGCTCGGCCTGGGCCGCGAGAAATGCCTGCGCGCGCTTCAACTCGTCGGCGGATGGTTCCTTGCTGAACGCCAGCCGCCACGCGAGCGCAATTTGCTTTGGCGCCTCGCCCCCGGATTCTTGCATTACCCGCGCCGCGAAGTGCGTCGCGAACTCCGTGGCGAAGCGGCTGTTCATCAGGATCAACGCCTGCGGTGTGACGGTGGAGGCCTTGCGGAGGTCGCAATTGGGATCCATCGGCGGCTCGTCGAACGTGTCCAAAACTGCGAGCGGACGGCTGCGGCGCACCTGCACATAAATGCTCCGGCGAAATTCCTGCCCGTGCAGCGGGATGCCCTGGATCTGCACCCCATTGCCGTCTTTCTTGTCAATGCCGACGACGATCTGTCCCACTTCATCCTCCGACACCGGCACCGGCTCACCAAATAATTGCGCATTGAGCTTCCCGCTGACGGCGAGGATCGAGTCGCGAATCACTTCCGCGTCCAGCCGCCGCACGGACATGCGCGCGTAAAGCCGGTTGTCAGGATCGAGCTTGTCCAGCTTCGGACTGCGCTTGGACGACTGCCGGTACGCGGTCGAAGTCATGATCAATTTGTGCAGCCGCTTGAGTTGCCAGCCGCCCGCCATGAAATCGTTGGCCAGCCAGTCGAGCAACTCCGGGTGCGTGGGCCGCTCGCCCAGCGCGCCAAAATCTCCAGGTGTCCCGACGATGCCCTGGCCGAAATGATGGAGCCAGACCCGGTTGACCAGCACCCGCGCCGTCAATGGATTGGTTCCATCGGTCAGCATCCGCGCGAACGCCAGCCGGCGGCCGGTGGTGGGCAGCGACGGGTCTTTGGCCGGCAATTCACCACGCTGCATCGAGGCCAGAATCGTCAGCCCGCCCGGCGCGAGCGGCTGCTTCGGCTGCGCATGGTCGCCGCGATTGAACAGATACGTGACCGGGACCGTGCCGGGAATTTCGGTCAGCGCGCGGACAAAATCCTCAGGCGTCTTGGCGGCGCGAACCGCGGCCGCCTTGTCCTCGAACTTCTTCAACTCATCCATCGCCGTCGGCTCATATAAATACAGCGACCCCGCGTCGACGTTCACGCTGGGATGTTCCTTGAGCAACAGTTTCTGTTCCGGCGTGCGTTTCGCCGGTTCGGCTTTGCGCGCGGCGCGGACAGGATCGCGCATTTCGGCGGGCAATTTGGCCAATTCCTTGTCCAACGTCTTGTCGATCAGTTCCTGCACCCTCTTCGCCCGGTCCTGGTCAAATTTTACGGCTTCGGTTTCGATCTGTGCCGCCTTCGCCCGGTCCGCGTCGGTATAAAGAGTGATGAGCCGCGCCGGCGGACTGCGCCAGTTTTTCCAATCGTACGCCGGCTCGAAAATCGCCCGTAGCCGGTAGTAATCCGCTTGCGGAATGGGATCATACCGATGGTCATGGCATTGCGCGCAACCCACGGTCAGCCCCAGCAGCGACGTCGAGGCGATCTTGATGGTGTCGGCGATGACCTGGTTGCGGGCCAGATTCTGATCCACTTCACCCGAGGCGGTGCCGTCGGGCGCGTTGCGCAGAAAGCCGGTGGCCACGAGTTTTTCAATGTCTCCTGGTGAAAGATTTTTGTAGGGTTGCTGGACCAATTCATCGCCCGCCAACTGCTCCTGGATGAATTGATCGAACGGCTTGTCCGCGTTGAGCGAGCGGAGCACGTAGTCGCGATACTTGTACGAATGCTGCCTGACGGTGTCCTCGGTGGCGTAGCCGTCGGAGTCGGCGTAACCCGCCACATCGAGCCAGTGGCGGCCCCAGCGCTCGCCGTAGCGCGGTGAGGAAAGCAGGCGATCAATCAATTTCTCAAACGCCTCCGGCGAAGTGTCGGCGAGGAACTGTTCCGCTTCCTCCGGTGAAGGCGGCAGGCCGGTCAGATCAAAACACGCCCGGCGCAGGAGTGTCCGTTTGTCCGCGTCCAGCGAGAAGGCAAGTCCCTTCGGTTTCAGCTTCGCCAGCAGGAAGGCGTCCATGGGTGTGCGGACGCGGTCGGAGGCTTTGAGCTTGGGCACTTCGGGCTTTTTGATCGGCTGGAACGACCAGAAGTTTTTTTCTTCTTCCGTGAACTGAAGACCGGCGCCGAGTTCCTTTGGCTCTTCCCGGGCGGTTTTGGC
>JAYUBJ010000087.1:0-2529 GCA_043740915.1 Verrucomicrobiota bacterium | reverse complement strand
ATGCCCTGCCCGGTGCTGGCCAACGGCAACGTGTATTCCGCCACGAAGGCGGACGACGTGCTGCGGCTCACGGGCGCGCGCGGGCTGATGATCGGGCGCGGGGCGATCCGCAACCCCTGGCTGTTCGGGCAAATCCGCCAGCAGCAGCGGGGTGAAACGCCGTTCGTGCCGACGGGCCGCGACGTGCTGGAATATTTGCGCGAATTGTATGAAGCCGTTTGTTCGCCCGACGTGCGCGAGTCGGCCCAGGTGCAAAAGATGAAGAAATATTTGAACTTCGTCGGCCTGGGTGTCGAGCCGACCGGAACTTTCCTCCACGATATCCGCCGTGTGGCGACGAAGGAAGATTTCTTCCGTGTGTGCGAGACGTTCCTCGACCACTCCGAACCGATGCCACTGGAACCATTCGCGCTGTCGCTGAAAGAAACGGACGTCATGGCGGGCGAACACCTCTGAACGCTGATTCCGCAGGGTAGCAAAGGCCACTGGCCTGGGCCGAGCGGCGACCTGCCGCTCGGAACGGGACAATGCGCCCGAACTATTCCGGGCGTCTATTTGAAGTGCCTGCGTCGCCACCATTCCGTCGGGCCAGTGGCCCGGCGGGACGGGCAAGTTGCCCGTGCTACCCTGACCAACGCGGGGTGAGGGCTCAATCCGGGTTGCGCGTGCCCTCTGCCAGAATGCGGATCACTTCCTCGTCCGTCGTTTGTGGGAAGCTCGTGTAGTAAGCGCCCACAGCCTCGAAATTGGGATCCGTGTGCAAGGCGGTCACCGCATCGGCCACATTTTCCACGCGTGTTACGGCGCTGGGGGGAGCCACCGGGACGGCGACGCGGATGGTCTCGGCACCGCGGTGCCGTGCGGAAAGGACGGCGACCTCAGCGGTCGCACCCGTGGCGAGGCCATCGTCCACGATCAGAACGCTCTTGCCCTGGAGATCAAGGGGCGGGCGGACATGGAATTTGGATCGGTAGCTCTTGAGCCGGGTCGTTTCCTCCGCGATCACCGCCTCCAGTTCGGAGGCGGAGATCAACAAGTGACCCAATCCATCATCCAATTTAACCGTGCCGTCTTCCGCCAACGCTCCGACCGCGAACTCCCGGTGGTGGGGGTGGCCGATTTTACGGACCACCAGCACGTCGAGCGGCAGCTTCAGTGCGCTCGCCACCTCCGCGGCCACGAGGACGCCGCCCCGAGGCAGGCCGAGCACGAGATCGGCGTGGAGATGGCGGGCGAGTAAATGCGCGGCCAACCGCTTTCCCGCATCGGCACGTGTGTGAAACATCGTCATGTCGCCTTTCCTTCCACCGCAATATGGCGCATTTCCGGCGGATTTCAAAATCGATTTTGTGGCGAAAGCATCGGGTTGGGTGGTCGTGCAGCTCGAAGTGCCGCATGGTCGTGGGAGATTTCCGGAGACACGGATCATTCGCATACCCATATCCGGGTGGACAAGCTGCCACCCTCGACGTCAGGCGCGGACACGTGTAAATTTGTTGCTGAAACACACCGCCTGCCTGCTATCTTGCGTGCGTGCAAAGGAAGACCGGCATTCTGGCAGGTACCGCGGCGCTCGTGGCGACGCTAGAGTTGACCGCTTGCTTCAAAACCCCCGACTCGGCCGCCGCGCCGATCGTTTCCGGAACCATCGAGACGGATGAAGTGCGCGTCGCGTCGCGCTACGGTGGGCGGGTGGAGCAGATTTTCTTTTGGGAAGGCGATGCGCTCCAAGCGGGGCAGGTCATCATGACATTGGACGCGGCGGAGTTGCGCGCCCGCCGCGAACAGGCCGCCGCGCTGCTGCTGGAATTGCGCAACGGTGCGCGCCTTGAGGAGAAGGCCACGGCCAAGCTGGAATGGGAGGCAATCGTGGCAGATTTGGAATTCGCCCGGCTGGACGACAAACGTACTCGCGATTTGTTCGTTCAGAAGGCCATTTCCGAAACGGAACGTGACCGCGCGGCCAGCCATGCCAATGCGCTGGAAAAAAGCGCCGCCGCCGCCCGGAGCCGCTATGAATTGCTGCAAGTGGGTACGCGGCCCGAGCGCCTCACGCAGGCGGAGGCGCAACTGGCGGAGATCGACACCCAATTGCGCGAAATGCAAATCCTCGCGCCGACGAATTGCGTGCTGGAAGTGTTGAACGTCAAAGTGGGCGACGTGCTCGCGCCCAATCGCGAGGCCGCCACGCTGCTGCTGGCCGGGCATCTCTGGGTGCGCGTGTTCGTGCCCGAACCGTGGCTCGGGCACATCCACCTTGGCCAGACCGTGAAGGCGCGCGGCGATTCATTTGGTGCCCAGGAATTCACCGGCACGGTGGAGCAGATCGCGCGGGCCGCCGAGTTCACGCCGCGCAACGCGCAAACCGTCGAGGAGCGCGTCAAGCAGGTCTTCGGCGTGAAAATCCGGTTGAACAATGAAGGCGACAAATTGCGCGCCGGGATGAACGTGGACGTGGTGTTTCCCGACGTGCCGAAGTGAACATGGGCGCCTCCGCGCCCGATCCCCGGAGCGCGGTTGTGTCCCGCG
>JAYUBJ010000086.1:0-8390 GCA_043740915.1 Verrucomicrobiota bacterium | reverse complement strand
GCCGAATTCCGCGAACGGCCGGATGTCCCCGATGAACGGGAGGTGCAGGGAAATCGCCGCGGTCGCCGGCGACAATTCTGGCAAAGCAAAAAACTGCGCGGTATGTTCCGCGAAGACCATGGCGAGGCTCGCAATCGAGCCCGTCTGGATGACCGCGAAGACGGCCCAGCCGTACAGATGCGCGGCGAACGGGCCATACATGCGGTCGAAGTAAACATATTGGCCGCCGGTTTCGGGGATCATGCCGGCGATCTCGGCATTGATCAGCGCGCCCATCAGCGTGATGATTCCGGCGAGCACCCAAACCCCCATCAACAATTGCGCGGACCCCAACTGGCCGGCCATGACGCCCGACTTGCGGAAAATACCGGAGCCGATCACCGCGCCCACCACGAACATGGTGGTGATGAACGGCCCGAGCGAAGGCACCAGCCCTTCCGTAGCGGGAGCGCGGGCAGTTGGGTGTTCCAAATCTGGCATGGCGGAAAGTGTGGTCTTCAATAAGCCGGGAAATTCATGCCCAAGTCAATCACCGCGACACCACCGCTGAAATAATATAGCAGTCTGGTTGGGCGCCTCTGCGAACCAGGACAGCCGCCGGTGTAGCGCAGATTAGAAATCCGCTGTAGCGCGGATTGCCATTCCGGTGTTGCGGCCATTTTATCATGAGTTCATCGCGAGAGAGATTTGTGAGCAGGTGGCCTAAACGTGCGAATTGGCGCGAACTGGAGCAAGACATTTGGTCATTTTCTCCTGACAATTCCTGACAGAATTTCTTCGTTTTGGTTCATATTGGTTCGGAAGGCCAAAACAGGCGACACGAAGAATAACCAATGTTTACCGGTCTGAAATGAATTCTCACGAAATCACGTGAAAGCAAAAAGCGGGTTGGTAGCCCGCCGGAACAGGCCAGTGGCCTGTGCCACCCAGAATGGGATCATCAGACAGCCTCTCAATCCAATCCGCTCGCGACTTTCGCGCGCCTCAGCACGGTCCGGGCCAGCGTCTGCGCCTTCGCGGCGCCCTCGCGCAACACTTGGTGGACGTAATCCAGATTCTGCTCCAACTTGGACCGCTGCGCGCGCGCGGTGGCGAAGTGGTTCCAATAGTGTTCAAACAAAGCCTTCTTCAAATCGCCATATCCCAGGCCGCCCGCCCGCAGCCGGTTTTCAAAATCTCCCGCCACATCCGCCGGGGCCACAAGTTTGAGCAGTTGGATGGCCAGGTTCTTCTCCGCATCGGGCTTCGGTTCCTGCGGCGTGCGGCTGTCCATGACGAGCGACATGATTTTTTTGCGCGTCGCTTTTTCCTCGCCGAAAATCTCAATCGTGTTGCCGTAGCTTTTGCTCATCTTCTGTCCATCGGTGCCCGGAACGACGGCAACTTCGTCGCGGATCCGTGGCTCCGGGATGACGAAGGTCGAGCCATAGAGCTCATTGAATTTGATCGCAATGTCGCGCGTGACCTCGACGTGTTGCTTCTGGTCGCGCCCCACGGGCACGATGTTCGAGTCATAGATCAAAATGTCCGCCGCCATGAGCACCGGGTAGGCGAAGAGGCCGTGGTTCGGCGAAAGTCCCCGGGCAATCTTGTCCTTGTAGCTGGTGCAGCGCTCCAGCAGACCCATCGGCGTGACGGTGTTAAGCAACCAGGTCAACTCGGTGACTTCCGGCACATCGGACTGGCGAAAAAACACGGATTTTTTCGGGTCCAGGCCGCAAGCGAGAAAATCCAGCGCCACATCGAGCGTGTTTTTGCGGCGCTCGGCGGCGTTGAATAGCGAGGTCATCGAGTGGTAGTTGGCGATGAAATAAAACGTCTCGCCCTTTTTTTCCAGTTCGATGGCTGGCTGCATCATCCCGAAATAATTACCGAGATGCAGCGCGCCGGACGGTTGAATGCCTGACAAAATTCGCATGAGTCAACAGTAGCCACGAATGCGGACGACAGGAAAGCAGGAAAGAAATGAGTCGCCGGAAGCCGAAAAACCAAGACGGTTGCCCGTGAATCACGCGGATAAACACGAATGGGAGTGGAAAACCAAAGGAGAAAAACACCGGCCGAGCCCGGTCTTGCCGGTTTCCAAACTCCCCCTCCTTCATTCGCGCCGATCCGCGTGATTCTCGGGCAAACTCCGGCCCCGGTTTGCGGGGGTAAAGCGCAATTTCGCCGGACACTTGAATCCTTCCGGTCATCCTGCGACACTCCGCCCCAATGCAATTTATTCGGGACATAAACGCCGCGAAAATGGCCGTGGGCCAACCGGTCATTTCGTTCGAGTTCTTTCCGCCGAAGACGGTCGAGGGCGACCGCGCGCTGTTTGAGAAAACGTTGCCCGCGCTCTTTGCGCTCAAGCCGGCCTATTGTTCGGTCACCTACGGCGCGGGGGGCAGCACGCGCGAGAAGACTCTCGGAATCGTGGACCGCATCCAGCGTGAGCACCGGGTGCCGGCGATGGCCCACCTCACGTGCGTTGGGTCGACGAAGGAACAGCTTCGCGACGTGTTGGAACAAGCGCATTCGCTCGGCATCAAAAATATTCTCGCGTTGCGCGGCGACCCACCGGGGGGTGTGGGCGAATGGAAACCAGTGCCGGGCGGCTTCGAGTATTCCTATCAGCTCGTGGATTTCATCCGCGAAGTCGGCGGCTTCTGCATTGGCACAGCAGGTTTTCCCGAGGGCCACATTGCGTGTACGGAAGGCCGGCAGGTGGACTGGCAGCGGCTCAAGGCGAAGATTGATTGCGGCGCGGATTTCGTGATCACCCAGCTATTCTTCGACACCCGCGACTACTTCGCCATGCGCGACCATCTGACGAAACTCGGCGTGACCGCGCCGATTTTTCCCGGCATCCTGCCGATCTCGAGCGCGGCACAGATCAAACGCTTCACGACGATTTGCGGGGCCAGCATTCCGCAGCCGTTGCTGGAGAAACTCGACCAATTGGGCGACAACGACATCGCGACCGCGGAATTCGGCATTGAGTACGCCACGCGCCAATGCGCGGAATTGTTGAAAGGCGGCGCGCCCGGCCTGCACCTCTACACGCTCAACAAGGCGGCGACCGCCACGCGGATCTTGAAGAATCTCTCCCTGGCGTGACTCTTGCGCGGGTTCAGTCCCGCCGTAGCCGCAACCTTCAGGTTGCGTCCCCAGTTCCGTGACGCGCGCGGATGACTCGCATGCCGACGCCGCCTGAAGGTTGCGGCTAGGACTGCTTGAGCGTTCCGGCCTTCACTTCCCAGCGCTGCAACTTCCGGCCCAGTTCCTGGGGCCAGTTCTGCTCCGTGCAAGTCATGAAGACCTGCCCGCGCGCATGGTGGGCGCGATCGAGCAGCGGCAGAAATCCGGCGCGACGTTTGGCGTCCAACTCGCCCATGACGTCGTCGATCAACAACACCGGCGGCGCGCCGTGAATGCCGGTGAGGTATTCGGCCTGCGCCAGTTTGAGCGCAATAGCCAGCGTGCGTTTCTGCCCCTCGCTCGCGAACTGCGCGGCGGAACGGTCGCTCAGCGAGAGGAGCAAGTCATCGCGATGCGGACCGATGAGCGTCGAGCGATACGTCCGCTCGCGGGCGCGCGATTGCGCCAGTTCGAGCGCAAAATCCTGCTTCACACTCGACAGGTATTCCAGCCGAAGTTCCTCGGCCTCGCAGGAAATACGCCGGTACGCGAGGCGCGCCAGTGGCGAGAGGCGTGGGAGCAGTTCCCGCCGCAGGGCGATGAGTTGATTTCCGATTTGCACAACTTCGTGCGAAAAACTTTCCAGCTCGGCCTCATCAATCGTGCGGTGCTTGAGGAGCGCGTTGCGCGAGCGGAGCGCCAGGGCATAACGCTGCAGCAACGGCAGGTAGGGCGTGTGCGTCTGCGCCAGCAGCAAATCCAGAAAACGCCGCCGGATGCGCGCCGCCCCTTTCACCAGTTGCAAGTCCTCCGTGCAAAACACCACCGCCCGCAGCGCGCCGAAATAATCGGTCAGCTTGCGCACCGGCTGCGCGTCCAGGCTCAACTTCCGCTCGCTCGCGGACCAATACATTTTGACCTCGCGCTCGCCCTGGCCGACGACTTTGGCGCCGACAAAATAGCCCTTGGCGCCATGGCGGATCATCTGCGCTCCACCCACGCCGCGGAATGAACGGAGCGTGGCGAGCAGGTAAATTGCTTCGAGGATGTTGGTCTTGCCCTGCGCGTTGTTGCCGAGCAGCAGGTGGAAACCCGGCGAGAAATCCACGTCCAACCGCGCGTAATTGCGGAAGTCGCGAAGCCGGAGATGAGCCAGATGCACGGCCCGAGCTTGGCGCGCGCCGCGTTGGACGTCAAATTTCCTGTGCGCCCGGACGGAGTCCCGCCCTTCAGCAGCGGACTGCGGCTGTGTCGTCCCCGACCAGCCGCAGCAGTTTGAAAAAGCAAGACGCATCGGATTTATCAAGTTGGTCGCTCTGGACGCAGCTGCTGCGGTGGGTCTGGACTTCCGGCTCGGGAACTTGCGAGCTGTCTTGGAAACCTGTGTTTCTGCGGTCCCGCGAGCGGGCCCACGCTCCGATGGCATCGCTCCGTCTGATTGAAGACCTGCCGTGCGCAGCTTTTACTGGTTTTCGGGGTGCAGCTCTGAAATAATCCAGCCATGAATCCTGCCCGTCGTTCCCCAACCATTCTGGTTTTTCCAATCGGTGCGCTCGCCGCCTATTGCTGCCTGGGCGCGGAGAATTTCACTCCGAATCCCGACGCCGCCCGCTGGCGCGCCGAGCATCGCACCATCGATTTACACCAGCACATCGAATCCGCACCTGAGCGCATCACCCGCGCGGTGCGCATCATGGACGCCGCCGGCGTCGGCATCGCCGTGAACCTCAGCGGCGGCTACACCACGCGCAAGGACGACGCACCCTCCGAGTTCGAGCGCAACAAAGCCCTCGCGGACCAGCTCGCGCCCGGCCGTTTCCTCCAGTACATGAACCTCGACTACACAGGCTGGGACAAAGAAGACTTTTCCACCCGGGCGGTCAAGCAGGTCGAGGAAGGGCATCGCCTCGGCGCGGCGGGGCTGAAGGAATACAAACGCCTCGGCCTCTATTTGCGCGATGGCGCGGGCAAACTCATCAAGATTGACGACCCGAAGCTCGACCCGGTTTGGAAACGGTGCGGCGAATTGGGGATGCCGGTGTCGATTCACGTGGCGGATCCGAAGGCCTTTTGGCTGCCGTACAATGATCAGAACGAGCGTTGGAAGGAACTGAAGGATCATCGGAGTTGGTGGTTCGGCGACCCGAACCTTTATCCGCCGCGGATGGAATTGCTCGACGCGCTCAACCGCGTCATCGAACGGCATCCGAAGACGACGTTTGTCTGCGTCCACTTTGCGAACAATGCGGAGGAACTCGAATGGGTCGAGCAGTCGCTGGACCGTCTGCCGAACCTGAATGCGGACCTCGCGGCGCGCATTCCGGAAGTGGGCCGGCACGATCCGGAGAAGGTGCGGCGGTTGTTCCTCAAGCATCAGGACCGCATCTTTTTCGCCACGGATTTTCAGGTTTACAACCGCCTGATCCTTGGATCGAGCGGCAACGAGCCGCCGCCGACCGATGAGGATGCGCAGACGTTCTTTGACAAGGAATGGCGCTGGCTCGAGACGAAGGACAAGAACTTCGCGCACATGACGCCGATTCAAGGCGACTGGACGATCAGCGGCATTGGGCTGCCAGCGGAGGTGTTGCGGAAAATCTATTTTGACAATGCGCGCAAGCTCCTCGCCCGTTCGCTGCCATTGCCGACCGTGAAGGCGGCGCGCATCGCCCAGGACTTCGAGTTGACCGGCGGCTTGAGCCACGCGGCCTGGCAGAAAGCGCCACCCGCGCGCGTGGATTACTCCTCGATTAACTACGCCGCGCGGCCGGAAATGGCGACGACCGTGCGCGTATTGTGGTCGGACAAGTTCCTTTATCTTGGTTATTCGTGCCCGTTCACAAAGCTGACGACCTTCGAGCCGGCGGAGCTGGACAAGGAACGCATCGGCCTGTGGGATCGCGACGTGGTGGAGGCGTTCATCAATGCCGATGTGACCAATCTCCGGCGCTACACCGAATACGAATTGTCACCGAATGGTGAGAAGCTCGACCTGCGATTGCCGGAAAAAGATTTCGCGTGGAGCAGCCGGTTCGAGACGACGGTGAAGACCGACGACCGCGCGAAGGTGTGGACCGCCGAAATGAAAATCCCGCTCGCCTCGCTGGGCGAAGTGAAGCCCGCCTCTGGCACCAAGTGGCGCATCAACTTCTACCGCCACGACACGGCGAACAAGGCCTTTCTGGCCTGGAGCCCCGTCCTTACTGGCAGCTTCCACACGCCCGACAAATTCGGCGTGCTCGAGTTTGGCGATTGAGCCCATTTCCCGGTGGCCTCCTCACCCCATCCCTCTCCTCCACTCGGTGTGGAGGAGAGGGTGCCCGCAGGGCGGGAGAGGAGGTTCCTTCCGGCGCATTTACGGGTGCTCATCAGGAATTGGTCTGGTTTGCCGCGGCCCGGGTCAGGGGAGTGTGGTGAAAACCGGCTCCAACACGGGAGATAATGGTCTTCCGGATTCATGGAAAGCATCACTGTCGTCGCCCGGCTCACAATGCGCTGGCGGTCAACGAATCCAAAATGGCGCGAATCAAAACTGTTGTCCCGATTGTCACCCATGATGAAGAACGATCGTGGGCTTCATGGAGCCGGTGGGGACATCATTCCAGTCGGCCAGGGCCGAACGCAGGGCGGAGGTGACCAGCAGCACGACGAGGACAGGTCGGGCCCATTCGCGCCCGAATTTTCGCAGGATTGGTTTGAGAAGCGGTCGTTTCAGGGGATTTGCTTCGGAATCTGAAATGGTTGGTTGGTTGTGATAGCGCATGTGCGGACTCATTTCGTAAAGCCAGACCTCCTTGGTCGCGGACGGGGTGAAGAGCGCTTCCCGCTCGTATTCCCGGAGGCCGGGAGCGATCGTGATGTCGGTGGTGTACGCGGACCGGGTCAGGAGTTCCATCGCCGGCGGGGCGGACGCGAAAGAGAGCCCGAGGTGGGTCTGATCGGTTTCCGGCTGGCCGGTGGTGATGTAATGCCTCTGAAAAGTCAGCGGGAAAAAAGGGGGCAGCTTCTTGCCGGTGCCGACAGGATACGCTGCCGGATTGGCGCCCGGAACATAGCCCGCAAAGAAACCGGACAGGCCAAGATCAAGAATATCGGATCCGACAAACACCAGGCAGTGATGCACCACGCGGGTGTTATCCGGGCGCAGGACCGCCGCGCGCGACCAGTTGGGCGGCGTCGGGCAGTATCGGCAGGTCAATGCCGAGGTTTGCGGCTTCGGCGGCGAGGTTTACCCGGGTGTCCGCCGCTTGGGAATCCACCAGCCAGAAACCACTGATTGACTGGCGAACTGGTGGCGCAGCGAATGGATGGTGGCCAGCATCTGCTGGAGCTTCACGCAGCCGTTGCCGGTGAAAATGAGCACGATCGCCCGCGCCTCCGTGTGGTAGGCCAACTCTTGCGAACGGCCCGTGTGATCGATCAGTCGGAAATTCAGCGCGTCCTCCACGGGCGCGGGGCCGTCCAATTTCACGGCGCGGTAAAAGCGTTGTGCCGACAGCACGGCGGCAGCATCGAACCATTGATGCGGGCTGTTCGTCAGCGTCAGGGTCAACAGGGAAGTCCAGCCGTTGGTGCCGCCCAGCGCCGGGATGGATTCCAAATAATAAGTGCGATTGGTTTCCCCGTTCAGGCCGAGACGCCGCGGTCCCGCGCTGCGGTCCAGGGTCAACCCCGGGGATTGCGCGTGGGCGCGCAGGAAAAGTCCCAGCGCGAACACCACCCCGGCGATGAATCGTAACGCGCGCATTGGTGGAAATCTGGCATGGTTGCTGGATCGCGGCAACCAGATCTCGACCCCGAGGCACGGTGCCAAGAAATTCGCCGTTGACCCGCGCCCCGGCTTTTCCTTAAGGTGGTCGCCGTCAATCCGGTAAAAACCATCAAATAACTATGTCAAACACCTACGTTCCCCTCATCAGTTCAGGCGTCGCCGGCCCGCTCGGCGTCCTCCACCTGCCGCGCTTGTGGCAGAAGGCCTCCCTCGAAGCGTGCGGCAAACTCGCCGCCGGTTATCCGGGCATCGGCAAAGGCTACGATGCGATGACCCTCGGCGCTCTCGGTTTGAATGAAGCCGCCGTACGCGCGTGCATCGCCACCAAGCCGACTTATCCCCAGTTCGAGGCGTGGATCAAGAAGCAGCCGGGCGTGAAGCTCGACAAGGCCACGGTCTACAAACATAACGTCTCGATTTGTGGCTACATCCACGACGATGCCACGCGCAAGAGCATCCTCGGCGCCAACGGCATCACGGATGAAACCTCGGTCAA
>JAYUBJ010000085.1:0-2531 GCA_043740915.1 Verrucomicrobiota bacterium | reverse complement strand
TCAAATCGGCACGGTCTTTATGTGAAAGAATTTGATAGCCTTCCTCATCACGAAGTTCTCTTACGCGACGCGCCCATTCTGCTTTCCAGCCGGAAGCTTCTTGAAGTTCCTTGCTTTCAATGACGCGGCCGATGTTTACCAGCAGAAAGTCGAGAATCAGTTGCTTCGAGCCTTTTTGCGTTGCCATAGGTTTTCCTTTGTTTGTGTTTCTCTAACAATCTCGGTTCCGCTCCACCTCCAACGCCATTCAATTGAGCCCGCTGCCGGTTGAGCGCACGACGAATTGCCAAGCCAATTGCCCGAGCCACAAGAGGCGGGAATGCGTTCCCAACTTGGCGGTAAGCGATCGTCTTTTTTCCGGCAAATTCCCACTCGTCAGGAAAACTTTGAATTCTTGCAACCATGCGAACCGTTAAGCGTGGTATTCCGTTTTCAGGAAAGTGTTCGTCGGGAGCCTCGTTAGCAATACCCATTCCGTCCACATTAAGCTCGCGCCACTGTCTTTTTGCGCGTGTTGGACCAAGGTCTGGCCCGCCATGTTTTTTTGAACCACCAACAATTGTAGGCGCAATAGCCATCGCTCGACCAGCCCAACCCTCTGCTCCGGTCCAGCCATTTGCTCCCATCAAGTCCACCAAAGTGTCGCCGACTGAACGAAATGGACCAGTCGCTTCAGGCCATTCAAAAAATTCTGTATCACGCGGCTGCAACGCGACAAGAATGAAACGTGGGCGTAACTGCGGCACACCAAAGTTTGCGGATTGGAGAACTTTCCATTCTGGCTGGTATCCCAATTTAGAAAGCGTGGCCATTAGATCACGCCGATAATATTCAAACTTGATTGAAGCTAGACCTGGAACATTCTCCAGCAGCACGGCGCGAGGACGAATCGCCTCAATAATTTTCAAGGCCGCAGGGAACATGTCACGCTCGTCATCACCTCCAAGCTGCCTCCCAGCAATGCTGAATGGCGGACAGGGCACGCCGCCAGCGATCAAATCTATCTCTGAATAGTCCTGAGAACGAAAATTGCGGATGTCGTCTTCCACTACTTTCCACTGGGGCCGGTTTGTACGGAGGGTGGTGCAATAATGTGGCTCATATTCAACCGCTGCGACGTGATGAAATCCGGCCATCTCCAAACCGAGAGCTTGGCCGCCACCACCCGCACAAAGTTCTATTGCTGTCAGGCTCATTCTTAATTATTTGGTTTTGAACGCCTTATCCGCTGACCATGTACTCGTTCATGACTTTGACAAAGTGGTTGGCAAGACCGCCGTAGTGGCAATAAAAATCGCCGATCTAAGGCGACACGGCCAGCCGTTCCTCGTTCCGCTCGCGGGTCATCAAGACCCCCTGCTCTTTGTACGGCTTGAGAATGAAGTGGGTCGCCGTGGAGACGACACCTTGAATGGTCGCGAGTTTTTCTGAAACAAACGTCGCCACCTGCCGCAGCGAATCGCCCTCCACCACCACCAGCAAATCGTAGCCGCCCGACATCAGATAGCAGGAGCGCACTTCGTCGTACTTGGCAATGCGGCCGGCGAGCCGGTTGAAGCCGCCCTCGCGCTCGGGGGTGATCTTGACCTCGATGACCGCGCGCACGAGCTCCACTCCGAGCTTTTCCTCGTTCAAGATCGTGCGATAACCGAGGATGACCTCATCCGCCTCGTAGGCCTTGATCTTCGCGGCCACCTCGGCTTCGGTGGACTGGAGCATCGCGGCCAGTTGCGCGGGTTTCAACGCGGCGTTGTCGTGTAGCAATTTCAGCAGAGTGTCCATGCCCGAAGCATAGCCACGAATGCCGCGAATTGAACACGACTTTTTGCGTTAGTCGGTGCGGCTGGGCGCATTCGCGCGTGTAGCGCAGCCGTCCTCGGCTGCGAGTTCACGGGGCGTCCGCGCCCCGTGGTCCGGACCTGGCCGCGAGACGCGGCCAGAACTCGCAGGCGAGGACGCCTACGCTACGGGGGCAGTGCGCGCATGCGCTACGCGTTGATGAACTGCCGCACTGGCCCGAGCGGCAGTTTCACGCCCGCGCGCACGTAGAGCGGGAGCGTGTCGAGCGGCGCCTGAGCGATGAGGTGTCGGCCACCGCGCTGGCGATCGCGGCGGTTCCAGAAATTCACCCACTCGCCGCGCGGCAGATAGACGCCCCGCGCCACCGCGCCGGGTTGCACCACCGGCGCGACGAGCAGATCGCGTCCAAGCAAAAACTGGTCGCCGATGCCGGCCGCCACCGCGTCCTGCTGGTAGTGGTAAAACAGCGGACGCATGATCGGGGTGCCCCGCTCGTGCGCTTCGGCAAAGAGCGTTTCCAGATAGGGCAGCAGCCGGTAACGCAGCCCGATATAGCGCCGACAAATGCTTTCGATTTCCTGACCGAAGGCCCACGGCTCCTGGGCGCGCGCCTCCTTGTTGCAATGATTACGGAAAAATGGCGTGAGTGCAGCCAGCTGCGTCCATCGCGCCAGTAGCTCGCCGGTGGCGTTGTCCAGAAAACCACCGGCGTCCGCGCCGCAGAACGCGAC
>JAYUBJ010000084.1:0-2540 GCA_043740915.1 Verrucomicrobiota bacterium | reverse complement strand
GCCCGCCTGGCACCGGCAAAACCTCGCTTGCGCAGGTCATTGCCAACCAGACCCGGAGCAAGTTCGAACGCCTGAGCGGAGTGGACTCGAACGTGGCGGACATGCGACGCGTCCTGATGGGCGCCGCCAACCGGCTGGAAAATACCGGCCAGTCCACGCTGCTTTTCATCGACGAAATCCACCGATTCAACAAGGCGCAGCAAGATGTGCTGTTGCCGGATGTGGAGAGCGGCGTCGTGCGGCTCATCGGCGCGACCACACACAACCCTTTCTTCTTCGTCAACTCGCCGTTGGTGTCGCGCTCGCAGATTTTCGAGCTGCAACCCTTGAGCGAACTTGAACTTCTCGAGTTGCTGCACCGCGCGCTGGCTGATCCGCAGCGTGGCCTCGGGCACCTCCCGATCCAGGCGGACGAAGCGGCGCTGCGCCACCTGGCCCGCGTCTCCGACGGTGATGCACGCAAGGCGCTCAACTCCCTCGAAATCGCGGCGCTCACCACCGCGCCGCAAGCGGACGGTTCCATTCACCTCGACCTCGCCGTGGCCGAACAGTGCATTCAGAAAAAAGCCATTGTCTATGACGGCGATGGCGACGCGCACTACGACACCATTTCAGCGTTCATCAAATCGATGCGCGGAAGCGATCCGGACGCGACCCTCTACTGGCTGGCGAAGATGATCCACGCAGGCGAGGATCCACGCTTCATCACGCGACGGATCGTAATTCAAGCGGCGGAGGACGTGGGGCTGGCTGACCCGATGGCGCTGGTGCTGGCCAATGCGGCGCATCAGGCGGCGGAGTTCATTGGCTGGCCCGAGGCACGCATTCCGATTGCCGAAGCCGCGCTCTACATCGCCACGGCAAACAAGAGCAACTCGACGATCACAGCCATCGACGCGGCGCTGGCCGACGTCCGGAGCGGGCGCACACTCGCGGTGCCGGTGCATCTCCGCGACGCTCATTATCAGGGCGCCAAACAGCTTGGCCATGGCGAGGGTTATCAATATTCCCACGATCATCCCGGTCACTTTGTGCCCCAGGATTATCTCGGTGCGGCCAAGCGCTATTACAAACCGACGGACCAGGGCATCGAGAAAAAGATCAAGGAACGGGTGGAAAAATGGCGCGCTCTCTCGGCCACCGAAAAAGCCACCCCGTCAAAATGAGCGCCGAAATTCTCCGTTCCAAGGCAGCGCTGCGGAAACAGCAATACGCCGCCAACAAATCCATTTCTCCGGACCAGCGCGCGGCGGCGGCGGAATTAATGCGGACGCGGTTCAAAGCGCTGGAGGTATGGCGCAAATCCAATTCAATTCTCTTTTATGCACCGCTGACAGACGAGCCGGACATCTGGCCGCTGGTCGCGGAAGCGGATGCCGCCGGCAAAATCGTCACCCTTCCCCGGTACTCGGAGGTCGACCAGGCGTATCTCGCCGCGCGGGTTTTGAACTTGAGTCAAGATCTGCATTCCGCTCGGTTGGGCATTCGGGAGCCGGTCGCCGATTGCCCCGCCTATCCGCTAAACCAACTGGACTTGGTGCTTGTCCCTGGGGTAGTGTGGAGCGGGACGGGTTATCGAATCGGTCGTGGGAAAGGGTATTATGACCGGTTGCTGGCGGCGGTTTCGGGCGTAAAGCTGGGTGTGGCCTTTGATTGGCAATTCAGTGAATCGGTTCCGGTGCTGCCGCATGACATTCGTTTGGATTGCATTCTGACGCCGACGCGCTGGCTGGTGATTTGAGCAGCGCGCGGTTTTGAAATGATTTTGCCGGATAATCTCAGTTTCCTGGAACCTGCCCTGCTCGTCGGGGCGGGTGCCCTTGCGGCTTGGTGGATTCTGCGCCTCAAAGAACGCGGACTACAAACCGCCGCCCGGGCGCAGGAAAAATCCCAGCTTGAAGCCGCCCGGCGCGAGGCCGAATCCCTCACCCGCGAAGCCCGCCTGAAAGCCAACGAGGAGGCGCTCAAGTTGCGCGAACAGGTGGAACAATCCTTCACCACCCGACGCCAGGAAATCTCCACCCTCGACCAACGGCTCGCCGAGCGGGAATCGCTGGTCAACCGGCAATTGGAGGGACTGGTGCGCGAGGAAAACAAACTGCGCGAGCAGCAACTGGAACTGGAGAAACGGAACGAGCGACTGGAGCAGCAACGCGCCGAAATCACCGCGCTTTCCCAGGAGCGCCGGGCGCAATTGCAGACACTTTCGCACCTCAGCGAAGCCGACGCCCGCGCGCTGGTCTTGAAGGAAGTCGAGCAGGAGTCCGCGGCCGACGCGATGCATTTGACCCGCCACATTCTCGAGGAGGCGAAAGTCCGTGCCGAGAGCCAGGCGCGGCGTATCATCAGTCTCGCCATTCAGCGCTACGCTGGTGAACACACCTTCGAAACCACCACGGCGACGGTTGCCCTGTCCGGCGATGACATCAAGGGGCGCATCATTGGCCGCGAAGGCCGCAACATCCGCGCCTTCGAAGCCGCCACCGGTGTCACCGTGTTGATCGACGACACGCCCAACGCCGTGGTCCTGTCCGGCTTCG
>JAYUBJ010000083.1:0-2542 GCA_043740915.1 Verrucomicrobiota bacterium | reverse complement strand
CAGAGCCTCCTCACGTCGGCTGCTACAACCTCGGACAAAATCATCGCCGAGCTTCATCGGCTGGCGAATCCAAACAATGTTGCGGGTATGGCCCGGTTTGGCATCACCGGAAAGACGGTGCTGGGCATCTCCGTCGGGCAGCTTCGCGCGATTGCACGGCGCGTCGGGCGAAACCACTTCCTGGCCGGGGAACTCTGGTCGTCCGGGATTCTCGAAGCGCGGGTGCTGGCCGCGTTCGTCGCCGAGCCGGACCGGTTGACCTGGCGGCAGGCCAATGCCTGGGCCAGGGATTTCGAGTGTTGGGCCGACTGCGACGCGCTCTGCATTCATCTGTTCCGCAAAACACCGTTTGCCCACAAACTGGCCGTCGCGTGCAGCCAGCGCAAAAAAGAGTTTGTGAAGCGAGCCGGTTTCACGTTGATGGCCACGCTGGCGGTGCATGACAAAACGGTTCCCGAAAAAGTATTTCGCGAGTATTTGTCGCGCCTCGAGCCGGCCGCCAACGACGAGCGGAACGGGGTCAAGAAAGCCGTGAATTGGGCGCTGCGACAAATTGGAAAACGTGATCCCCGGCTGAAAGCCGCCGCCCTCCGCACCGCTGAATCCATCCGGCGACAGGGAACCCGCGCCGCCCGTTGGATCGCGAGCGACGCCCGGCGCGAACTCGTCCGCATTCGTTTTCAGCGCGGCCCAACCGCAAGCAAAGCCGGGCGGCGCCGCTCGAAAGCCGCGTGAATCATTCATGCGCACCATTGTCCATCTGGATGCCGATGCGTTCTTCGCCGCGGTCGAGCAGGCCTCCGATCCCAAGCTGCGGGGCAAGCCGATTGCCGTGGGTGGTGAAAAGCGCGGCATCATCGCGTCCGCTTCGTATGAGGCCCGGAAGTTCGGCATCTACACGCCGATGCCGACGATGCAGGCGCGCCGGCTTTGTCCGAAGCTGATTGTTCTCCCCGGCGATTTCGAGCGTTACGAACAGTTCTCCCGCTGGATGTTCGGCTACTGCTACGACTTCACACCCGATGTGGAGCAGACCTCGATTGATGAAGGCTACTTTGATCTCACGGCCAATCGGAAGAAATCGGCGGTCGAAATCGCGCTGACCATTCGCCAGGCCATCGGGCAGAAACTCAAAATCATCGTCAGCGAAGGGATCGGCTCGAGCAAACTCGTCAGCGCCATCGCTTCGAAGCTGAACAAGCCCGCCGCGTTCAATGAAGTGTTGCCCGGGGGCGAGACGGCGTTCCTGCATCCACTGCCGAACAAGTGGCTGCCCGGGATCGGCCCGAAAACCAGTGCGCGTTTGAATGCCGCGGGTCTGGCGCGGATTTGTCATATCGCCGCGACTCCGCTGGAAATGCTGGAACTGTTGCTCGGCAATCAAGCCGCGGGCATCCGGCAGTTCGCTCACGGGATTGACGAGCGCCTGCTGATTCCCGCGCGTGAACCGCAAAAATCGTTCAGCCAACAGGAAACCTTCGCCACCGACCTCACCGACGAGGAATATGTCGAGGCCACCCTGCGGCGCATGGCGGATCATTTGTTCGCGAAAGTGCGCGAGGAGGGCCGGAGCGTCCGCACCCTCAACGTGCGCGTTCGCTACAACGACATGGGGGAAGACCAGGTGAACGAAAGCCTCAACGAGCCGACCGACCTCGAAACCGACGTGTATGGCCGTCTGCACGCGATGCTGCGTGTGGCGTGGAAGCGGCGGGTCAGTTTGCGGCTCGTGTCGTTGAAGCTGTCGAACGTCTATGACGGCTGCTTTCGGGGTGAACTGCCGCTGGAAGTTTCCGCGCAGCAACAGGACGCCCGCATCCGGCTGGCCAGTGTGATTGATGAACTCCGCCGGGCGCGGGGGCACTCGGTTATTTTGCGTGGGCACGATTTTTGTCTGCGCGAAGCGCCCCGGGAAACGGTTGCCGGGGTAACGACGCACGCTCTGCAAAATCGCCAATGGCCAATGACCGATCGTAAATCGCCAATCGTAAATCGTAAATTGACTGGCGCTTACATTCCGTTGCGCGTGCGCAGCCACTACTCGTTTCTCGATTCCACCCTCTCCCCCACGGCCATCGTCGAACTGGCAAAGCAGCACGGCCTGCCGGCGGTCGCGCTTACGGACACAGGCAACCTGCACGGCGCCGTGGAGTTTGTGCAGGCGGCCAGGCAGGCGGGCGTCAAGCCGATCCTTGGCACGGAACTGCGCGTCGGTAACCAGCCGTTATTGCTCTACGTCGAATCGGCACCGGGCTATCACAACCTCTGCCGCCTCTTGTCGCGGAAGGCCGAAGGGGGCAGGCAGAATGATGAAGGTAGCGTGGCCGGGCAGCAGCGCGCTCCAGTTACGGCCGCCTTCTTGCAAAAACATTCCGCTTTGCTTGAGGGGTTGATCGCGGTCAGCGCGGAGGTGCGGCTGGCGGAATTGTTTCCCGGCCGGTTTTATCAACTGGCGACGAAGCGTAACGTTCAAGCCTTAACCAGCGCGTCGAAAAACCCCCTCACCCGCCCTTCGGGCACCCTCTCCCCCACTGGGGGAGAG
>JAYUBJ010000082.1:0-2550 GCA_043740915.1 Verrucomicrobiota bacterium | reverse complement strand
TCATATCGCGCCGCTGCCATGAGCGGCGTTCCGGGACTTTCCTCCTCCGCCTGCGCTTGAATCGCCGTGGTACGCAGTGAATGCGCCAGCGCGCGCGCCAGCCGGAAGTCGTTCCGCGACCACGCCGCCGCGAGCAATTTCATTTTCTCTTCAAACGAATCCGTGCGTTCCCAATAGGTGGTCTCCTTCGTGGCAGGTATGGGCGCCGCCGGCGTGGCTTTGGGTTTGTCGTCGGCCGCGAGCGCGCGTGAGGGGAGCAATCCCGGCAACGAGGCACCGGCGAATCCGGACAGCCCAAGGCCCAGAAACTTTCGGCGCTTGATCGGCCCCGGACCGTCGTTCACAGGATTTGGATTTGCGCCGGCCGGCATGTTTATTTAATGAGTTGGTTATCGGGTACGGGAGGATCGTATAGCCCCCACTGCATCCAACCGCGAGATTTATTTAATGACCGTGGGTCTTTCGACGCTACGGGCTTCTGGTGAACGCAAGAAAATAGGGCCTGCCGCGACAATCCACGGGTTGTTACCTTGGTTTCGTGGCGACAAAACAACTGTATAATCCGAACCACCGGGTGAGCACGTTGGTGCGATGGAACATAAAGGATCCCGGGGGGGTGCCGACCCGCCCGAGCCTGCGCGCGAACGCGGCGCTGATTTCGCCCAACTCGATTCCGGGCGGAGGCCGGCGCGACCAGGGCAGGTAAACCCCCACGCTGTCCGTGGTGATGACTTTCAATCCCTGGCTGCGCACCCAACCGTAGGTGCGGGGCAACAGGGTAAATTGGTTGATGGGTTGGCCCGACTCGGAGAACCGCCGTCCGGTCAAACGCAGCCAAACACGATAACCCCCCAGCCAATTTAGGTAATTGGGCGCGCTGAGAAACAGGGTGCCGCCGGGCTTCAAAACGCGCACCAGTTCGCCCACCGCCGCGCGTGGGCAGGACACGTGCTCAATCGTTTCCAACGATATTACGGTGTCGAAGTAGCCGTCCGAGAAAGGCAGGCGCTGAATGTCACTGACACACCAACTCAGATTTCCCAAGCCCAGGTGTTTGGCGTAATCACTGCCCTTCCGCACGGCGGAAAGCGAAAAATCCGAAGCGCAAATCAAGCGGGCGGCGGGCCGCTGTTGCGCCAGCCAACACGCGAATCCACCCCGGCCACAGCCCGTTTCCAGCACCTGCTGGTCCGCCAAATGCAACTCCGGACTCAGGTGGCGCTTCACCAGCGTCTGCCACGGTGCGTCCGCCCCGGCATCGACGTCCAGCGCGTCATGCCAGTTATCATAAGCAGTGGTGGATTTCATAACGACGCATCGTTGCAAGATGAACAACGAAGACGGCGCATGTGTCTACTCCTTTTGGTCATCCGACGAAATACTCCGGCTTCCTGCCGACCTCACCTTCCGCGAAAAGCACTCACAAACGCGCTCCTGAACCGTCGACGCCTTTAGTGGAATGGGATGGTGATTTGATTTGCCGGAAGCGACATCCACACCCGATCTGCCGATGAATCTGCTGGTGCCTGGGATTGGAGAGTGCTGTTTCATGGGATGCCTTTCGAATGTGCGGCTCACCGAGGCAACAGTCACGCCAAAAACTGAGGTCTGCCGCCGGTTTACGGCGTTTTCGCCAGGGCGGATTTAGCAATTCCCGTGGAAAGTCCGACAGCAAATGATTCTTGTCATCTTCCTTCGCTGCGGTCGCCGCCGGCTCGTCCGCGAACCGGAAGGCGTCCAGTTTTCCGGCAACCGCTGAGTCCGGTTTCAGGCCCGCGAGCAACGTTTCCCATTCGCCGGCCTGCTTCGCGTTCAGGCTCGCGCGCCAGAGACAGTATTGCAGCAGATCTTCGCCCTCGAGCACGACCTTCCCGAAATGCAGCTTTTGGAAAGTCCCGTTCGCGGTGCTCCAGGTGGCATAACAAAATGCCGGCAAGCGCGGGCTTGGCTCCGTGGTGTCCATGCCCGCTTCCCAAAGCACTTGGCCGCGGGCTGCGTCCCATTTGCCATTGGTATGGATGGGCGGTGCCGGCAGCGACAATTTCACGGTCAGCTGATCCTGGCTGCTGAACATGCTGAACTCGAGCGCGTGATCGATCAACTCGCCGATGATTTTCTGCGGTTCTGGTTTGGGGGCGTTGGGATCCGATTTTTTCTCCTCTTCCCACTGTTTGATTCGGGTTTTGTAAACCTCGGTCGTGATGAAATATTTTTCCATGGAAACAGCTGCGGCATCTTCATCGGCGAGAAAGGCGAGCGATGGCGGGATCGGCGCGGACTCCGGCAGACCCATCCGGTCGGCCACGAGCCGTTGGATTAATGGCATGAACCCGTGCGTGTCGTTCCGGGGGGCGAGCACCGCAAACCATTCCGGCAATTGGCTCAATTTCAAATAACCCCGCTCGTTGAGATATTGTCCAAACCGAACCTTAAACTCCTCGTCGGCCTTGGGGTTGAAGGTGGCGGAAATTGCGCGCGCCCAGTTATAGAGACTGAAGTTTTTGAAATCGCGACGGAATTCCCCATCCAGAAACCGGCGCAAGTTTTCGT
>JAYUBJ010000081.1:0-8454 GCA_043740915.1 Verrucomicrobiota bacterium | reverse complement strand
AAACCGGCCGCCACGGAAACCAGTTGTTTCGGCGACACGTCCATGTAGTTCACCCGCGATGGCTCCACATCAATGAAGTCGCCTTTGCAACGGCACATCACACGATCGCCGAGGAAATGGCCCTTGTCATCAATCGCCGCGTTGGCCTGGGCGACGATGAAGTTCTCCTCGCGGTCACCGGTCAGATAATCGATGTGATTGCTCACCCGGCCGTTCTCCACCTTGCGGTAGGGCGTCTCGATGAAACCGAAGTCGTTCACGCGGGCAAAGGTTGCCAGCGAAGCGATGAGGCCGATGTTCGGACCTTCCGGCGTTTCCACCGGGCAGATGCGCCCGTAGTGCGACGGATGCACGTCCCGGACTTCGAAGCCCGCGCGATCACGCGAGAGGCCGCCGGGCCCGAGCGCCGACAAGCGGCGTTTGTGGGTCAACTCGGCGAGCGGATTGATCTGATCCATGAACTGCGAGAGCTGGCTGCGGCCGAAAAAGTCGCGCACCACGGCGGACAACGCCTTCGGGTTGATCAGTTTCGCCGGCGTCATCGTGTCGAGTTCCTGGTCGAACAGCGTCATGCGTTCCTTGACCAGGCGCTCGGTGCGCGCCAGGCCAACGCGGCACTGGTTGGCGAGCAACTCGCCCACGGTCCGGATGCGCCGGCTGCCCAGATGATCGATGTCGTCCAGGCTGCCCTCGCCCTTTTTCAGGCGGAGCAAATACTTGGTGGCGGCCACGAGATCGTCCTTGGTCAGGATCCGCACATCGTCGCTGCCCTTGATGCCCAATTTTTGCTGGATTTTGTAGCGGCCGACGCGGCCCAAATCATAACGCTTGGGATCAAAGAAGAGCCGTTTGATCAATGCCTTCGCATTGGCCGCCGTGGGCGGATCACCGGGCCGCAGGCGGCGATAAATATCCTTCAAGGCTTCGTCTTGATTCTTCGTCGGATCCTTCTTGAGGCACTTGATGATGATGCCGTCATCCACGCTCGTATCCACCACGCGAATCTTGTGGATGCCCAGTTCGCCAATCTGCTTCACCACCGCCTTGGAAAGCGGCTCGAACGCGCGGGCCACGACGATGCTCTTCTCCGGATCCACCGCATCCTCGATCAACACCTTGTTCTGAATGTCTTCGAGCGCGTCGGCTTGTTTAAGGCTCAATTCCTCGACGTCATAGAACAGTCGGAGTATCTTTTCATCCGTGCCCTGGGTCGTCCCGTCGGTGTCCTTGCTCTTGCCGTCGCTGTCCAGAAAGCTCAACGCGCGGAAGAACGTGGTCGTCAGGAATTTCCGGCGGCGCTTCTT
The DNA here is from genome assembly GCA_043740915.1 of Verrucomicrobiota bacterium. Lineage (GTDB taxonomy): Bacteria > Verrucomicrobiota > Verrucomicrobiia > Limisphaerales > JAYTXL01 > JAYTXL01. The sequence continues at coordinate 7,150 of JAYUBJ010000081.1, read as the reverse complement.
GCGGTCGAGATAAACATAGAGCAAATCGCTGGTGTCAAACTGCGCCTCATACCACGAACCGCGATCGGGAATGATGCGGAAGCTGTGGAGCATCTTGCCGTTGGGATGTTGCGTGGCCTCGAACGCGAGACCGGGTGAACGGTGCAGCTGGCTCACGATGACCCGCTCGGCGCCATTGATGACAAAGGTGCCCTGCGGTGTCATCAGGGGCAGTTCGCCCATGAAAACTTTCTCTTCCTTCGTGCCTTTGTCCTCCTTGAGCTTGAAGGTGACATGCAGCGGCGCGCCGTAAGTGACCCCCTCGCGCAGGGATTCCAGCCAGTTCAACTTGGGTTCGCCGATATCATAACTGTCGTAATTCAACTCGGTCTTGCTGTCGTAACTGGCAATGGGAAAGACCTCTTTGAACACCGCCTGCAAGCCCAGGCTCTTGCGCTTGTGGGGCGCCGTCTCGGCTTGCAGAAACTCGGCATACGAATTGATCTGGATCTCGATCAAATTCGGCGGGGCAATGACTTCTTTGATCTTACCGAAGTTAATACGTTCTGCGACTCGCGATGGCATTTGGACCTTTTAGGCTAGGCTGGCGACAGCGCCAAACCGTTTGTTTTTTGACTCGACGAACCAAGGCAAGCATCCCCGCCGTTTTCCCGGCAGAAACCTCGCCCATCACTCAAATTATTATGCTGAAACTACCGACGGCAAATGATCGACTGTCAATGCGATCCTGTGTTTTTCTATGGATCGAAAGGGCGGTGGGGATTGCCCGCCGCCCCCTCGAAAATTGCCTACTTGACCTCGACTTTGGCGCCCGCTTCTTCGAGCTTCTTCTTGGCGGCATCCGCATCCGCCTTGTTCGCGCCTTCCAGCACCGGCTTGGGCGCCTCTTCCACCAATTTCTTGGCTTCCGCCAGGCCCAGACCCGGTTTCACTTCGCGCACCGCCTTGATGGCGGCGATCTTGTTCGCGCCCGCACTGACGAGGATCACGTCAAATGCGGTCTGCGCTTCCGCTGCCGGCGCCGCTGCGCCCGCGGCACCGCCCGCCACTGCGGCCGCCACTGGAGCCGCCGCTGTGACGCCCCATTTGGTTTCCAAATCTTTGACCAGCTCGGCGATCTCGATCACCGTCGCATTGCTCAACTCATCCACGATTTTCGCTTTGTCTAATGCCATAACTGTATCTGCCTTTCAGTCTCGTCGCCCGCCGCGGCCGCGGCGGAATTATGCTCACTGCCTGCAAACCGACGATTTACTTGGTTGTTGTTCTGTTAGCTCCAACGTCGCCCGCCTCCGGACGTCATTGAAATGGTTGGTTCGTTTCAAATGTTCAAATTTGAAATCTCAAATTGTCAGGCACCTTTGTCCACGCGCGCCTGGAGCACCCGTGCCAACTGGCTCGCCGGCGTGTTCAACAGACGCACCAGGTTGCTGGCCGGCGCTTGCAGCAGTCCCAGCAGCTTGCCGCGCAGCACCTCGATGGACGGCAAATCCGCCAGGGCCTTGATGTCGACCGCTTCCAGGCGCTTGTTGTTCAAATAGCCGAATTTGATCTTCGGCTTCTCGAACTCAGCCTGGAACGTTTTCACGGCCTTGGCGGCGGAGGAAACGTCTTTTTGGCCCGTGATCACCGCGAGCTGGCCGGCCAACGCGCCGTTGAAATCCGCCACGCCCGCCTCCAGGGCGGCGATCCGGAAAATTGAATTCTTGACGACGTGAACCTCGGCGCCCGCCTTGGTCAGGCGTTTGCGCAGCTCCGTGAATTGCCCGACCGTCAGCCCGACGTAATCGACCACGATGAAAAAGGGCGACGCGTTCAGACGAACGACGTATTCGCTGGTAATGAGTTTCTTTTCGGCACGCATGATGTTAGTTCGTTAAATTCCAGTTAAGCGGCGGCCAGAATGTCCCGCAAATCAATCCGTACCGGCGGACTCATGGTCGCCGACAAAGTGCAGCTCTGGATAAAAATTCCCTTGACGCTGGGCGGCTTGGCTTTGTTCACCGCCTCAATGACGGCGCGGGCGTTTTCCTCGATCTGAACCGGGGCGAAACTCGCCTTGCCGACCGGCACATGGATGTTGCCCGCCTTGTCGATCTTGAATTCCACCCGGCCCGCCTTCACTTCCCGCACCGCCTTCGCCGTGTCTTCCGTCACGGTACCGGTCTTGGGGTTGGGCATCAGGCCGCGCGGCCCGAGGACTTTGCCCAGCTTGCGCACTTCGCTCATGGCGTCCGGGGTGGCAATGGCCACATCAAAATCCGTCCAACCTTCAGCGCACCGCTTGATGACGTCGTCGAACCCGACATGTTCCGCGCCGGCGGCCTTGGCCGCATCCGCGGCCGTGGTGCCCGGTTTGGCGAACACCAGCACGCGCACCGTCTTGCCGCTGCCGTGCGGCAACGGAACCGTGCCGCGCACCATCTGGTCGGATTGCTTGGGATCAACCCCGAGCCGGAAGGCGAGATCGACGGTTTCGTTGAATTTGGCCTTCGGGAACCTGGCGAGGACCTCCACGGCGGACTTGAGCGGATAGGACTTATTGCCATCCACCACTTCGAGTGCTTTTTTGTATCGTTTGCTGGGCATGGATTGAGCGGTGCAAGCGAGCTTTCAGCTCTCCCGCGTTGGGGGTTTAGTCTTGGATTTCGATGCCCATGCTGCGGGCAGTTCCCGCGATGACACGGAAAGCGGCTTGCTCGTTGGTGGTGTTGAGGTCTTTCGCCTTGAGCTTGATGATGTCCAGAACCTGCTTGCGCGTGACCTTGCCCACCTTGTCCTTGTTCGGGGTCTTGGAGCCGGAGGCGATGCCGGCCGCTTTCTTGAGCAGCACGGAGGCCGGCGGCGACTTGGTGATGAACGTGAACGACTTGTCCTGGTAAACGGTAATGATCACCGGAATGATCAGGCCGGCCTGGTCCTTGGTGGCGGCATTGTATTCCTTGCAAAACGCCATGATGTTGACGCCGTGCTGGCCGAGCGCGGGTCCAACGGGCGGGGCGGGGTTCGCCTGCCCGGCCGGGATTTGCAATTTGATCTGTCCGGTGACTTTCTTTGCCATATAAATTCTCGTTAAGCTTTTTCGATTTGCCAATACTCCAACTCCACCGGCGTGTTGCGGCCGAAAATATTGACGGTCACTTTGAGTTTGCCGCGATCCGGCTCGATTTCCTCAATCACCCCGCTGAAATTCAGGAACGGCCCGTCGTTGATCTTGATCGTCTCGCCCACTTCAAAATTAACCTTCGGCTTCTCGTGGTCTTCCGAGTCGGACATCTGCGCCTTGATGACCTCAATTTCCTCGCCGGACGTCGAAGTCGGGTGTTCGCCACCGATGAACCCGATGATCCCTTGCGTGTCGCGGATGAAGTACCAGGGTTTCTCGATCACCCGTTTGTTTTCGTCCAACAGCACCATGTCGATGAACACATAGCCGGGATAGAGTTTGCGCGCCGACACGGTTTTCTTACCGCTGCGGACTTCGGCTACTTTTTCCATCGGCACCAGGACCTCCTTGATGAATTCGCCCATCTCCTCGCTCTTGATGCGCTTCTCTATGCTGTCTTTGACCTTCTGTTCCTGGCCGGACAACGTATGAATGACAAACCACTCGCTTCGCATGAAAATTCTTTCTTAAGTCTATTCGTTAAGCTCCGTTGATCAAGCCCAGCACGAACGAGATCACCAAGTCGACCCCGACCGTGAACGCGCCGAGCAACACAATGGAGATGGCCACGACGACCGTGGAACCCTTCAACTCATCCACCGACGGCCAGGTGCATTTCCGGAGTTCCTCGCGCGTTTCGCCAAAATAGCTGGCTAGTTTGAGCAATTGGCCCTGTTTCCACGCGTAGAGGAACCACGCCACCGCCACACCGACTAAAATGTATTTGAATGTTGACACAATATTTCCTGGCGGAGGGGGAGGGATTCGAACCCCCGTTGGCCGTTAAGCCAAAGCGGTTTTCAAGACCGCCGCGTTAGACCACTCTGCCACCCCTCCGACGATAAATTAGTTGGCAGGGCGGGAGGGAATCGAACCCCCAACCAACGGTTTTGGAGACCGCTACTCTACCAATTGAGCTACCGCCCTACTCGCCGCCGGGTTGGCTGATTTTTCAATAATTCTTTAGACGAAAAAGAGGAGGCGGGGGTCACCCGCGCTCCTGTTTTGATTGTTAATTAAGTTATGCGGTCACGGTCACGTCACTCACGCGACCAGCGCCAATCGTCCGACCACCTTCGCGAATCGCGAAGCGCTGGCCCTTTTCCATGGCCACGCCGGCGATCAACTCGATGTCCACCGAGACGTTGTCGCCCGGCATCACCATTTCCACGCCCGTCGGCAAGGTGACATTGCCCGTCACGTCGCTGGTGCGGAAATAAAACTGCGGACGATACTTGTTGAAGAACGGCGTGTGGCGACCACCCTCATCCTTGGTCAGCACGTACACTTCCGCTTTGAACTTGGTGTGCGGCTTGATCGAACCGGGCTTGGCCAGCACCATGCCGCGTTCCACTTCCTCCTTCTTGGTGCCGCGCAGCAGCACGCCGACGTTGTCACCCGCGCTGGCTTTGTCGAGCAGTTTGCGGAACATCTCGATGTCGGTCGCCGTCGTTTTGCGGGTCTCCTTCAAGCCGACGATTTCCACTTCGGACATCTTGTTCAACTCGCCACGTTCGACCCGGCCGGTCACCACGGTGCCGCGGCCTTCGATGTTGAACACGTCCTCGATGCACATCAGGAACGGCTTGTCGATCTCCCGCGGCGGCAACGGAATGAAAGTGTCCACCGCCGCCAATAAATCCTGGATCGCCTTCTCGCCTTCCGGCTTGCCCTCCATGGCAGCGGTGGCGCTACCCCGGATGATTGGCGTCGTGTCGCCGGGAAATTCATACTTGGTCAGCAAATCACGAATTTCCATCTCGACGAGATCGAGCAATTCAGGATCGTCAACGAGGTCAACCTTGTTCAGGAAAACGACGATGGCGGGCACCCCGACTTGGCGGGCCAAGAGCACATGCTCCTTGGTTTGCGGCATCGGACCATCCGCCGCGCTGACGACAAGAATCGCGCCGTCCATTTGCGCCGCGCCGGTGATCATGTTCTTGATGTAGTCCGCGTGGCCGGGACAATCCACGTGCGCATAATGACGCACATCACTTTCATATTCCACGTGCGACGCCGCAATCGTCACGGTCTTGGTATCGTCCCGCACCGTGCCGCCCTTGGTGATGTCCGCGTACGAGATGGCTGGGGCCAGGCCCTTGCGGTGCTGCACCGCGACGATCGCCGCCGTCAGCGTCGATTTACCGTGGTCAACGTGACCAATCGTGCCAACGTTTACGTGCGGTTTGGTTCTTTGAAACGCTTCTTTTGCCATTGCGATTTCCTAGTTTGTTTGTTTTCGTTTTATGTGCTGATTGCCAAAATGGAGCCCATGATCAGGATTGAACTGATGACCTCGTCCTTACCAAGGACGTGCTCTGCCAACTGAGCTACATGGGCAAATAGCCAAATTTTCTAATCCTGACGACCAAAAAAGAGAAAAAAATCCATCAGCCCTCATCCTTCTCTTCAAATCTGCCGGGCTGACGAACTATTTAATGATTTTCGATCACTAACTGCGTGACAAATTACGAAGGAGGCATGGGGCTGTCAACATTATTTCTGGTTTTTTCCGAGACTGGCATCATATCTGCCATCTCAACGCCTCCATTCCTTCTTTGGGGGCTCCGGCAGCCCTTGGGCCCGCAGTGCTGTCCGAAAGTGCATTTTGGCCACTTTGGGCAGGTTTTCCACTCCGTGCCTCACTAAAAACTCCTTCGCCGAAGCATCCACCGCAGCCGATGCCCCTTTTGGCAGTTTCATCCCAAATTGCTTCTCCAAACCAGCTAACCGGGTGACAAATTCGTTTCGCGCCAGAATGGATGCCGCCGCCACCGCCAAATCGGCCTCCGCTTTGTGGCGCTGCACCAGTTCAATCTCCCGACCCAGACTCATCAACGCCCTACCCACCGTCTCCTTGTTGGCCGCAAATTGATCGCTGATCGCCCGCACCGGCGGTGGTTTCATCCGATGTCGCTGCCCCATCAAGTTCTCGATCACGCGGGCGTGCCCCCAGGCCAACAGGGTGTTCACGCTCCGCATTTTGGCGTAAAGTCGGTTGTAGGCCTCGTTGCCAATCGGCACCACGCTGGTCACACAACCAGGGGTCTCGCGAATCAACTCCGCCAACTCCGCAATTTTCTTGTCGCTCGAAATATTCTTGGAATCGCGCACGCCCGCATCCGCCCACGACTTCACCACGCTTTCATTCACATACACTCCCGCCACACAGAGCGGACCGAAAAAATCACCCTTGCCACTTTCATCCACGCCCAGTCGCGGAATCAGGAGTTCGGGATTCAATACGGCCTCATAACCCACCCTGGCTTCCTGCAAAATCTCCGGCTCCAGCACAAACTCGACGAACTCCTGCGTCCCCTTCCCTTGCACAACCAGCTTGCCGCTTTCGTAATACACCACGTTCAACTGGTCCTTCGCCGCCGCAAACCGCGCATACGGAACTTCGCGAAATTCATAGCCGTGCTCGCGCAAATGCTGGTGCAACCCGGTCGCTTTGCCTGCTTCCAGTTTCGCCGTGTAGTTGGTCAGTGGTTTCACAAAGTGCGTGTCATCGTAAGGGGTTCGCCTATGCTCCGCAACTGTGCGACGAGGAAAAATTAGGCGCGGCCAAAAATTGAGCATCGCGGGCCAGCGCTTCAACTCAGGCGACGCCCGTAAAATCAAAACCCTCGTTCCTACGCTGCTCGACTGGTTCGCCATCCACGCCCGCGACCTGCCGTGGCGGCGCACGCGCGATCCTTACGCCATCTGGGTTTCGGAAATCATGCTCCAGCAAACGCAGGTCAAGACGGTGATTCCGTATTGGGAACATTGGCTGCGCGAATTGCCCACCCTCCTCGCCCTGGCCCACGCACCGCCGGAAAAAGTCCTCAAACTCTGGGAAGGCCTCGGCTACTACTCCCGCGCGCGCCACCTGCAAAAGGCCGCGCAAATAATCGTCGCCGAATGCGGCGGCCAATTCCCAGATCAATTTGACCGTGTGCTTGCGTTGCCGGGCATTGGCCGTTATACCGCCGGCGC
>JAYUBJ010000080.1:0-8459 GCA_043740915.1 Verrucomicrobiota bacterium | reverse complement strand
AGCGACGTCGTCGTGGGAAAACTTCTCCCGGCCAGCATCTTCGCAAGCTCGCGGGCGCGCGGTTCGTCGGCGTTTTCGAGGAGGAGCGTTTCGAGGTCCGCCGGAGAAATCTTTTGCAGCAGAAGCGAAGCAGGTTGGCCGCGTTGTGGGTTCATGCGCATGTCGAGCGGGCCTTCCCGCTTCACGGAGAAACCGCGGACCGGGTCGTCGATCTGCATGGAGGAGACCCCGAGATCCGCCAGGACCACGTTCGCGCCGTTTTGTGCGTGCGGCGGAGGGGAGGAGAAAAACATGGCAAGAAGCTGCGGCAGGCCGGCGAAGTTACTCCGATGCGCGGTGAACGCATCCGGGCCGAAACCGAGCGCGCGCAAGCGGGACTCGGTCTTCGGCAGTTCAATCGGGTCGGCGTCGAGGCCGAGCAGGCGGCCGCCGGGTTGCAGTCGCGTGAGCAGTTCGGCGGCGTGCCCGCCGTAACCAAGCGTGCAATCCACGGCGATCTCGCCGGAGCGGGGTGCGAGCACTTCCAGAATCTCCGCAACCATGATGGGCCGGTGCGTCCCGGCGGGTGTCTTTCCGGAGGCCAACACTTTCGCGACGGTCGCGGCGTAACGTTGTGGGTCGCGCTCCTTGTATTTCTCGTCGAAGCGACGCGGGTTCCGGCCGGCGTAGCGCGGTCGGCGGCGATGCGGCGTGGTCGTCGGAGCAGATGCCGGAGGTGGTGTGGAGCTGTCGGACATGGCGGGGCAGGTTATCCCAACGGCACAAACTTCGCGAGAAAGTTTCCAACGGTGGCGAGTTCAGGTAATTTCCGTGCATGAGTTCGCGGCGAATCATTGTGGTCGGTGGCGGGGCGGCGGGTTTTTTCGCCGCCATCACTTGCGCCGAAGCCGATCCGGATGCCGAGGTGACGATTTTGGAACGCGGGCCGCAGTTTCTTGCCAAGGTCCGCATCTCCGGCGGCGGCCGTTGCAATGTCACGCACGCGTGTTTCGATGCGCGCGAGTTGACCACACGTTTTCCGCGTGGTGAGCGGGCGTTGATCGCTCCGTTTAAACGCTTTCAAGCGGGCGACACGGTCGCGTGGTTCGCGGCGCGTGGCGTGAAGCTCAAAGTGGAGAAAGATGGGCGCATGTTTCCCGCGACGGATTCGTCGCAAACGATCATTGACTGTCTGCTGCGTGTGGCGAGTGCCGCGGGAGTAAGGCTGCGGCTGAATGCGGGTGTCGCGCAGGTGGCACGATTGTCGGATGATGGATTTGAAATTGAATTGGAGCGCCGGTCTCCGACCCGGGCTCAGGGAGTTCAACACCAGCGCGCCGGATCAGAGATCGGCGCTCCGCCCGAGGGGGGAGGGGAAGCGTCCGGCGAAAGACTTTTTTGTGACCGGCTGTTGCTCGCGACGGGAGGATGCCGCGCGGCGGTGGCGGGGCAACTCGCGGTGACGCTCGGTCACACCTTGGAACCTCCCGTGCCGTCACTCTTCACGTTTCACATTGAGACGGCGTGGTTGCGTGAACTGGCGGGGGTTTCCGTCGAGGTGGCCGAGGTGTCGGTGCCAGGCACGAGTATGCGGGAGCGGGGCGCGTTGCTGGTGACGCACTGGGGATTAAGCGGGCCGGTGGTGTTGCGGTTGTCGGCGTGGGGCGCGCGGTCGCTGCATGAACTTGGCTATCGATGCCCGTTGCAGGTGAACTGGCTGCCGCCGCTCAATGCGGAGATGATCACGGCTGAGTTGCAATCGCGGCGAGTGGCGCAACCCGCGCGCTTCGTCGTCAATACGCCGATGCCGCCGTTGCCCGCGCGCCTCTGGGAACAACTGGTGCTGGCTGCGGGAATCGTGCGCGAGACGCGTTGGGCGGCGCTTTCCCGTGCGGCCCAACACAACCTGATCCAGCAATTGATCCGCACGGAATTCCAGGTCACCGGGAAGAGCCTGAACAAAGACGAGTTTGTCACCTGTGGCGGCGTGCGGTTGAGCGAGGTGGATTTCAAGACCATGGAGAGCCGGATTTGTACCGGCCTATATTTCGCCGGTGAATTGCTCGACATTGATGGGATCACGGGCGGGTTCAATTTTCAATCCGCGTGGACGACTGGTTGGATTGCGGGCCGCGCCCTGGCGGGCGACCGGACCGGGGAATAATCGCCGATACAATTGTCCGATGCGTCTGGCTGGTGCCAGTCCCAACTTCGTCGCTGACCCGCAATTCAACCGCTCAACTCCTCAATCATCAAACCTGATGACCATAATCATCCTGTCCGCCGCGCGATTTGCCGAACGCTACAGCCCGCGATAAATCAATTCCAGGGCGATCACGGCGTAGGCGGTGGCGAGCACGGGGTCTTTTTCCATCCACCGGTTTTGCGTGTTGGCCCACGAGCCGTCGCGTTGCTGCAAGTTGAGAAGTTTCAGCCCGGTTTCTTTGCGCCAGTTGATTTTTCGGCCGTCCGGCAAGGTCAACTCGTTGGCGCCGTAAAACGTCAACGCCTTGGTCAGGGTGTGCAAATAAAAGTACAGGCCTTGCTGGCCGAGCCCCGGATTTTCCTCGAGCGTGTAGTTGGCGCGCAGCCAATCATAAACCGCCTGCACGCGCGGGTCGGTTCGCGGGAGGTCGGCGTAGAGGTAACTGAGCATTCCGCCGTAGCTGATGCTGCCGTACGAGCGCAGCGCCACGCGGCCGGTGGCGGAGTTGGTCACGTTGCCCGCCATGCTCTGGCCGGGATAATAGACGAAGCCGCCCTGCTGACGAGGGTCATCGGACGCCCACGATTCTTTGTTGTAGGCCGGAAGATTCTGGCAGGCCTGGAGAAAGTGGATGGCGGCGGAATAATCCAGTTCGCGTGCGCCTGCCAGCTTAGTGTCAGCGGCCAGGTGCTGGCTGTAATGCAGCGCCTCCAACGCGGCGAGCGTATTGCCCATGTCCGAGTGCTTATACCGCGAACCATAGCCAATTCCGCCATCGAATGGCGTGTCGAGTTTGCCCGGTTCGCCAAAATCCTTTTGCAGGCCGATCAAGAACTGCCGCGCCTGACGCAGCGGCGCGTCGTACTCCGGCCGCTGCGCCGCCAGCAACGCCATCATGGACAGCGAGGTGTTGTAGGTGACCAGATTGGTGTGGTAAATGCCGCCGTCGGGTTTGAGGTTGCGGAGCAGGAACGCGTAACCTTTCTTGAGGCCGGGAGTTTCAATCCGACGGTACCGACCCGTCGGTTCACCTTGAAATGCCGTCAACGCCAGGGCTGTAAAGGCCGGTTGATCCGCGGTGGACCAAAAGCCGTTGGTATCCTGGTTTTTCTCGAGCCAGGCCAGCCCTTTGTCGATCGCATGTTGGAGTTCGTTGCGGAATGAAATGTCGGTGGTATCCGGCAACGTGGCGGCTTTCGGGCGCGCCGGTTCCGCAGCGAAGAGCGTCGGGCCGCCGACGGCGAACAGAAGGCCCAAAATGCCGGCCACCTGCCGCCCGGAACGGGACAGGTCGAGCCGGAATAAACCCGAAATCCGAAATTGAATTGCCGCAAGCGAACTCACCGGACGCAAAGAGAGGCGCGGAGGAATGGTTTCGGCGGGGAAAAATCTGACCGCCATCCTACCTCCAGTGTCAGCCTGGCTTGCTCTGCGTTCCTTCTGGTTGCTCGCGGCCAATGTTTGATTTCGGAATAAATGGAGCATGGTCTCGTGTGTTATTGGCGGGGTGGGGCCGGATTTCGCCCGGTTATTTTTTGCCCGGCTTGGTTTCCATTCGAATCGTGACCTGCACCGGCGTGCCGCGCGGCGGGAGATCCTTGGGAATAATCTGCCAGTTGGAATCGTCCTCGCGACCCGGGCGCGGGTTGTTGAACAACGCATCCTCATCGAGGATGGCCGACACGATTGAGCCGTCGCGTTGCGCAATGAACCGGCCTTCCCAGAGGCGCGAACCGTTGAAGGCGAACACGCCCCGGCTCATCGGTGCGTTTTTCTTCACGTCGAGCACCAGTTCCTCGAGGCGGCAAACGCGCTCCACGCCGCCGAGCTGCCAGCGGAGTTCGAGGTTCACCGGTTCACCCCGAATCGGAGTCGCCGCGGCGTTGGCGAGTGCGTCGCCCTTGATCGGCCCGCCGGAAGGGGCGTTGGTGAGCGGTTTGGCTGGGGCGCCCTTCGCGCCGAGCAGGAGCATCGCCACTTGCACGTGATACGGTTCCACGTCGGTTTGAAGGAGGCTTTCGTGCGTCTTGCCGGACGCGGTGACGATCAAGTACTCGATCAACCCTTCGTTCATGTTCAACGCGGCCGGGAAGCTGAGCGTGCGCTGGCGCTTGTCCAGGCGCACGCCGCCGACCTGAAAAATGCCGGGCGCGAGTTCCTTGACCAGCGAGTTCGTGGCCGTGAGGGCGGGCTTGTTGGGCTCCGCGGCCGCGCACCCAATGCCAATCGAAAGAAACAGCAATAGTGTCCGCTGCCACTGTCCGCGAAACAAGTGCCGCCGCCGGTCAACACCAACAATCATTGGCGCAAGCTACGGCAAAGTACGGCCGCTGCCAAATTGGAAATGGCGGGCGGAACAATTCCTGGCGTATCCGTGCAGTGCCGGCGCGCATGGAGCGCAGCCGTCCCCGGCTGCGGGTTCGCGGGGCGTCTGCGGCCCGTGGATTGGAGTCTGGCCGCGAGACGCGGCGAGAACTCGCAGGCGGGGACGCCCTGCGCTACGCGCGTGGAACATGAATGGGCCTGGCAATTCTTTCGCGCCATGCTGGAGGAGGAGTTGGATGACGTTCGAGTTGCCGCGTTCCAGGGCGGCTCCGAACAAAGTTTTGCCGAAGACATTAGTTACGTTGACCGCGGCTTGCCTGTTGAGCAGCAGTTCCATCACTTCCAGTCGTCCAGGGCCGGTTAAATTGATCGCGTAAAACAGGGGGGTTACTCCTTCATGGTTGGCGGTGTTTAAATCTGCACCATTGGTCAAAAGCAAAGTAACCATCTCAACGTTCGCTCGTTCCATGGCGTAATGCAGGGCTGTGTTGCCGCGCGCATCCAGTGTGTTGACGGGTATTCGGGCCAGCAATAGTCGCACTGATTTGGTGTGATCAAGCCGGGCTGCTGTATGGAGCGGAGTCAAACCGGACCGGTTGGTCCCATTGGCTTGCGCCCCGTAGGCCAGCAGTAATTCGACCGCCCCGTCTCTGCCTGAACCAGCGGCAAAATCCAATGGGGATTCTCCGAAAACAGATTTGACGTTCGGTTCCGCTTTGGCAGCGAGCAATCGGGCCGTGATGTTTGAAGTTTGATTACAAGCAGCGAAGTGCAATGCGGTCCGACCGGACTAGTTGGTGGCATTCGGATTCGCTTTTTGGGCCAACAGTACTTTAACGACCGCTTCACGCTCCCGTTTCACGGCCAGATCCAAGGGCGACAGGCCAGCGACAAACACAGGATTGTATCCTTCGTCGTCTCCGCCAAAAAACTTATTCAGCCACGCGATCGCGGCGGGCGGTGGCTTGGTCGCAACGGGCGTGGTTGCAGGAATCGTTTTGTCCCGGTCATTGACCAATTCCGGGTGCGCTTGAAGGATTTTCTCGACGGCGGCGACATCACCGTCGTGTGCGGCCCGCCGGAGTTGGCGGCCCGGATCGCCGCAGCCGCAGAGGAGCAAGGGAAACAGACAAACCACGCTCATCAGTCGGGAACAATCCATGATTGAGTGAAGCATGAATCATTTCGTTTGTCATTGGTGGAATCTGATGAAGACCATTGCTGCATGCCTGGGAGGCCGTCAAAACACGCTCTTCTTTGTAGGGGACGAGGTGACGAGCCTCGAATCTCTCCTGCTTCCGGAGTGCCAGTTAGAGACTCCTCACGTCGTCACCTACGTTTTCGAAGGGCTGCCAGTACCGTCGTTCTCGGCATCTTGCGTCCGGCGAAACTTTGTTTCTCCTTTTCACGAATCGTGCTAAACCATTCCATCGCTATGCTTGTTGACCCGGAACCGCGCGCCGCCGCTGGCTCTTCCGCCGCAGCGGAGAGGATCATCGACATGCATGTGCATATCGTGGGGAACGGCAGCGGGGGCACGGGCTGCTGGATTCGCACGCCGGCTTCGCGCTGGCCGCTGCAGGCCATCATGGTGCGGCACATTGGTCTCCCGCTCAGTGCGCTTAAAGGCGATCTCGACCGGCTCTTTGTCGAGCGGTTGGTGGAGCTGGTGCGTGATTCCTCGCTCGATGCCGTCGTCATTCTCGCGCAGGAACAGGTCTATGACGAACAGGGCCGGCTTCAGGAAGGCGTCGGGACCGCGTATGTGCCGAATGAGTACGTGCTGAAACTGGCGCGGCAACATCCGGAATTCTTGCCGGCGGTTTCCATTCATCCGGCGCGCGCGGACGCCCTTGAGGAATTGGAGCGCTGTCTGGCTGAAGGTGCGGTGATGATGAAGTGCCTGCCCAACTGCCAGAACATCGATTGCAACGACCGGCGATACACGCGTTTTTGGGAACGGATGGCCGAGGCAGGATTGCCGTTGCTGGCGCACACGGGCGGTGAGCACACGTTGCAAGTCGTCCGGCCGGAGCTGGCTGATCCGCGCACGCTGACCCTCCCGCTCGAGTGCGGTGTGACCGTGATCGCGGCGCACTGCGCGACCAAGAGCGGATTGTTCGACCCGCAATATTTTGACATCCTCGCGGAGATGTTTCCGCGCTTTCCCAAGCTCTACGGTGATCTGAGTGCGTTTAATGTCCCCATCCGTGGCCGGGTGGTGCCGCGCTGTCTGCGGGCGCCGCTGTTGGAGCGGATGGTGCACGGCAGCGATTACCCGGTGCCGGTGTTCGGCCACTGGGCGTGGCTGCAAGGATTTGTTGATTGGAAAAGTTTCCGCCATTGGGAGCGCAACCCGAATGTGCTGGAACGGGATTATCAATTGAAGCGCGCCATGGGTTTTCCTCCGGAAACATTCACGCGAATCAATCAACTGCTGCGGTTGCCCGGGCCCTTGCCAAGCGGCGCGAGCCAGCCGACCTTTCCGCATGGAACCACTGATGGCAAATGAGCGGGCCAGTTCGCAGTGGTTGCTGGGCCTGGCGCTGGCTGCGGTCATGTCCGCGCAACGGGTCGAGGGAGCAGATGCCCCGAACGCTTCCCCGCAATACCGGTTTGAAGTGTTGCAGACGGAAGATGGCCTGCCGCAAAATACGGTCAATGCCATCATCCAATCGCGGGAGGGTTACTTGTGGCTGGGCACTTACAATGGGCTCGCGCGTTTCGATGGCGTCCACATAAAAATATTTGACTCGGAAAACACCCCGGAACTCACGAGCAATCGCATTCTCCGCCTGCTGGAAAGCCGCGACGGAGCCCTGTGGATCGGCACCGACGAGGGATTGTTCCGCTATCAAGCGGGCCGTTTCACCCATTACGACACCAGCGCGGGATTGTCCGACGGCAGCATTTCCTCATTGTGCGAGGACGCGGATGAAAACTTGTGGGTGGGCACCTTGGGTGGCGGGGTCAACAAATGGAAAAAAGGCGAAATCACTTCGTACACGCAACGAGGCAACCTGCCCAGCAAAGGTGAAGTGACGGTAATCAACGGCTCGAATCAGAATCTGTGGATCGCCACGCCGGATTACCTCGGGCAGTTTCGAGATGCCGAATTCAAACAGTTTGTTTCCGAAGCGGGCGCGCGGCTCAAAATCGCCGCCTGCCGCCAGGGCGGACTCTGGGTGTCCACGGGCGGGCGCCTGAGAAAATTCAATGACGGCCAATTCACCGAAGATTTCGGGCCGTTTCCGTGGAAGGCGGAAGCCGAGCGGGTCACGGCGCTATTCGAGGATCGCAATGAGACGCTGTGGATCGGCACCGCGCGCTCCGGGCTTTTTCGTTTTCGCGCGGGCGAGTTTCAGAGGGTCGAGGGGAAGGGCGACCAGATGCATGACAGCATTCTGAGCTTTCATGAAGATCGCGAGGGTAATCTCTGGATCGGCACCAATGGCGGCGGGTTGGTCCGTTTGCGGGAACGGATGTTTGAGGTGTATGACACCGAGAACGGCCTCGCCGACAATGTGGCCTTTTCCATTTCGGAAGATCATACCGGTGGCGTGTGGATTGTGACTGACGGCGGCGGGCTGGATCATCTGCATAACGGCGCGATCACCAACCAAGTGCGGTCGGCCGGACTGGGCATCGAACGGCTGGGTGCGGTCTATGAAGACCGCAGCGGCGCGGTCTGGGTCGGCACGCGCACCAATGGTGTATTCCGGTTGCGCGACGGCAAGTTCACTCATTTTGGGACGGCCCAGGGGCTTTCCGGCGAGGCGGTGCGCGCGATTTACGAGGGGCGCACCGGGGATCTCTGGTTTGGCACCGAGGACGGCGGTTTAAACCGGTATAGCGGGGGCAAGTTCACCAGCTTCACCACCCGCGACGGATTATCGCACAACGATGTGCGGACGATCCTGGAGGACGCGCGCGGCCAGCTTTGGATCGG
>JAYUBJ010000079.1:0-2553 GCA_043740915.1 Verrucomicrobiota bacterium | reverse complement strand
GGGCCTCCGCGAGATTGGCCACGCCGAAGATATCCGTGCCGCTTTGCATCAACAATGCGGCAATTTGTTTGAGGCCGTGGCCGTAGGCGTCCGCCTTCACGACCGTCATGATTTTCACCTGCGCGCCGACGCGATGCCGCAACCAGAGCAGATTCTCGCGCAACGCGCCCAAGTCCACCTCCGCCCAGCAACGATGGCAATGCGGCATCATCAAACAGAAATAACTCGCGAAGGTGGCGCTTTGACAAAGGCGGTTTCGCGCAGATAAATCGGCTCCAGCTTCTCGCCAGCCACGGATTCGTTCCGGTTCAACGCCAGTACCGCCAACGCATCCGCGTGCGGAAATACATTTCGCCCCATGAGAAACCATTTCGTCACTTCCGGGCCAATCAGCAGGTCGCCGGCGTCACTCCGGATTTGCACCTCCGCCCGGCTGGCAATCCGCAACGGTTCCGTTTCTCGCAACGTAAAAACTTCGATCTCGTAACGGGCCAGGTAAAACTCATTACGCTGGGCGTCGATGACGAGGCTGACCGCGCCAAAGATTTTCTCCTGTTGCGCTTTGGCCGCGAGGCCCAGCGCGCTGCTGATGCCGAGCAGTTTTACGGGACGCGCCAGTTGCCAGCCTTGCGCGAGGGCGATGGCAGCGCGGATGCCTGCGTAGCTGCCCGGACCGAGGCCCACGGCCAGACAGCCGATTTCTTCCCGCTCGATGCCGGCCTGCTGCAACGCTTCTTCAACCAGACGCAAAGCCTGGGTGTTCCGCCCACCCAACTCCATCGCAGTTCCACGGATCGCACCCTCCACCAGGACGGCGACGCTGCGGTGCTCGGAGGAAAACTCAAGCGCCAATATCTTCATAAACAATCCGACGTTCCGTCTCACTCACTGTTTCAATCACAACCCGGCGATACCGCAGCGGCGCTCCGGCAGTTTCAGATTTGAAATTCACAGCATCCCCAAACCAGCGCTCGGCCCATTCGATGACCGCGACGCCACGCGGTTCATACAAATATTCCTCCAGCCCCGCGCCGGTGATCTGTGCGCGTGTCTCCAGCCGGTAAAGATCGAGGTGAAACAGTCGTAACCGTCCCCCGGAATACTCGTTCACCAGCGTGAAGGTGGGTGAATGGACGCGCATCGTCACGCCCAAGCCGCGCGCAAGCCCCTTGACGAGTTGGGTTTTGCCGGCTCCCAGATCACCCGTCAAACCAAAGACCAGCCCAGACTGCGCCACACGGCCCCACGTTTCACCCAGGGCGGCGGTGGCGTCCGGACTGCAAGAAATGATGGAGATCGGAGAGTTCACAGCACGGAGGAGCCGCGACCAAAGGATGAATAACCGCAGAGAACACAAGGAGCACAGAGAAAACTTTTCCTTTTGCGTTCTGTGCGTTCTTTGCGGTTAATAAGTCGGGTCGGAACTGTATGGTTCTTGATCATTTTAGCGTAAGGGGCGCGGGCGTGTCTAACGGAAATGGTCAAAGCCCTGCGCGCCCAATTTTCGGACTCCATGTTTTTCGCGAATCGTCAATCCGGGTTCGGCGAGAATTTTGCCAATGCAAGTCAACGGCAGATCGGGAAATTGCTTTTTCCAGGCGTCGAGCAAAGGAACCGCAGACTTGCTGGCCAGCGTGAAAAGCAGTTCAAAATCTTCCCCGTCGGACAACGCGGCCAGTAACGCTGGTTGGGCCGGTGAGGCCGTTTTTGCCCGCAGCCTCGCAGCCCGGCTGATCGGAATCGCCGCCGACAACAACTCCGCGCCCACCCCGCTCGCCGTGAGGAGGTGGCGCAAGTCACCGGCCAGGCCGTCGCTCAGGTCGATCATCGCGTGCAGGGAAAAATGCTCCGCGAGCCAGCGCGCCTCGATCAGTCGCGGTTCAAAATCGAGATGCCGGCCCGCGAGCGATCCGCCCAACTTGCCGGTGACAAAAATGGCGTCCCCGGGTTTGGCGCCGGAACGCAAAACTTGTCTGCCCTTCCCGACGGTGCCGAGCAGCGCGATGGAAATGAGCAGGCGTCCCGGATTCCTCGTGGTCTCACCTCCGACGATCGCAACCCCATGCCGCGCCGCCAATGTGTTCATGCCGGCATAAATTGCTTCAATCTGTTTCACGTCGAATTTCTCGGGCAAGGCCAGGGTGATCAGGGCACTCGTCGGCATGCCGGCCATGGCGGCGATGTCGCTGAGGCAGCGGGCGAGTGCTTTGTGTCCAATCTGCCCAGGCGTTGTTTCCGGGGTGAAATGAATCCCCTCGACGACCGCGTCGCATTTGAACAGCAGCAGCTTTCCGGGAATGCCCACGTCCAGCACGGCGCAATCATCGCCCGCGCCCACGACGACCGAGTCATTGGCCGGGAGAGCGCGTGTCAGACGGGCGATGAGTTCAAATTCATTCATCGAAGCGATTTCCAAAACTACGAGGGCTTGTTGCTGTTCACCAGAAAGAGAAAGTTCACCGCGTTGAACAAACTGTGCGTCAGGATCGGTGCCAGCAAATTGTCCGTCGCTTCATAGAGCAGCACGAGGACGACGGCCAGCGAGGTGAACGG
>JAYUBJ010000078.1:0-2555 GCA_043740915.1 Verrucomicrobiota bacterium | reverse complement strand
GAGACGCCGGGCAGCCCAACCCCGTTCCGATCTGCGTTCATCTGCGTCCATCTGCGGTTCAACTTCCACTTTTAGGTTAAACAACAAAGGGACAAAGGAATAGATTTCGAGAATGTTGTTAACGCTGACGACAACGCACAATCCAGCCACGGACATCGGGTTCTTGCTCCGTAAGAACCCGGCGCGTTCACAGGTATTCACCCTCTCGTTCGGCAAGGCGCATGTGTTCTATCCCGAAGCCACGCCGGAGCGGTGCACGGTTGCTTTGCTCGTGGATGTTGATCCGGTGGGATTGGTGCGAAATCGGCGTGGGTCGTCTGGCGAGGGTGGCGCGTTGGAGCAATACGTCAATGACCGTCCTTACGCTGCTTCATCTTTCTTGAGTGTGGCCATTGCCGAAGTTTTTGGCAGCGCTCTCTCCGGCAAAAGCAAGGAACGCCCAGAACTTGCGGACACACCACTGCCATTGCGCGTGACGTTTTCCGCCTTGCCGTGCCGTGGCCGCCTGGGTGGCACAGGCGACTCGCCGGTCATGGTCGGCGACTCGCCGACGGATTCCACAGTTCCTGAAATCCTTCGCCGCCTTTTTGAGCCGCTGGGCTACACCGTGTCCGTGCATCGGCTGCCGCTGGATGAACAATTCCCGGATTGGGGAGAAAGTGCGTATCATCGCGTCGAACTAGATGCCCGGCTGCCCTTGCAAACGCTCCTCTCGCATCTTTACGTCCTCGTGCTGGTGTTGGATAACGACAAGCACTATTGGGTTGGCGATGACGAGGTGGAAAAGCTTTTGCGCCACGGCGAAGGGTGGCTGGTGGGAGGAACTGACCGGGCGCGGCGGCGAAGGCATGGTGGTGAAGCCCTTGGAGTTCATCGCCAAGAGTCGGCGCGGACTCGTGCAACCTGCCGTGAAATGTCGTGGCCGCGAATATCTCCGGATCATTTACGGCCCGGAATACACGGCGGCAGAAAATCTCGAACGACTCCGCGCTCGCGGTCTTTCCACGAAGCGGTCATTGGCGCTTCGAGAATTTGCTCTGGGTGTCGAAGCGCTTGAACGATTTGCGCGCCATGAACCATTGCGACGCGTTCACGAATGCGTGTTCGGCGTATTGGCGTTGGAGAGCGAGCCAGTCGATCCAAGGTTGTAACGCCTCTCCCCTTTGTTTCTTTGTTTCTTTGTTTCTTGGTTGTTCATTCCTTGGGAAACCAGCGGCGGATGCTGGCCGCCGTTTGTCTCGCGGCGGTCTCGCTGTCTGGCAGCGGCAGCACCTCGGCGGACAGATAGCCTTGGTAATTTATCTCTTTCAACACGGTGGCGATGGGCGCGATGTCCGTGTGGCCGAAGCCGACGGCGTGGCGGTTGCTGTCGGCCCAATGGATGTGGCCGAGTTGCCCGGCGACCTGCCGGAGCGCGCCGGCGATGTCCGTCTCCTCGAGGTTCATGTGGAAGAGGTCGCACAGCAATTTCACGTTCTTGATGCCGCGCGCGTCGAGGAAGTCGGCGGCGTCCACGGCGCGGGTGAAGAGATTCGTCTCGTAGCGGTTCAATGGTTCGTAGAGCAAACATTGGCCGTGACCGGAGGCGCGTTCACCCAAAGCATGGAGTGATTCCGCGAGCCAATCGAGCGCTTGCTCACGCGAAACCGTACCTTCCCAGCGGCCCTGTAGGGAGCCGACAACCGCCGGTGCGCCCAGAATGCCGGCGAAGTTAATGATGCCGTTGATGAAGTCCCGGGCCCGGGCACGAACCGTGGAGTCGGGATCTGTCAGCCGTAATTTGTGTTTCACCCAACCCGCACCCGTGCCAGCGCCGGCGAGCTTGAGCGAATGTTTCGCCATCAGGCCCTGCACGGTGCTGAGGGGAATCGCATTCGCGGCCGGCGTGAAGATTTCCACCGCGTCGAAACCGTGCGCGGACGCGGAGGTGAAGCCGGCCGCGAGATCATCCCAGAACACAAACGGGCCGCCACGCGCTTCCGGAACGAGGGATATAGTGATTGCAGATTTCATAATATGACCTGGGGCGGAACGCCGAGCACCCGCTCGGCACGTTCATGAAGATAACGTGGAGCAACGTCGGAAAGGAAAAACCTGGCAGACTTCAAAAACATTCCCGGGCTCCTAACATTTAAATCCATTCCATTCTCGAGAGAAGTTCCCCCCGAAAACCGGAGTTGAAGCCCACGGATGACGCGGATGGGATGGAGAAAAACCAGTCACTGGAAGCGATCCGTTTTTTCCAGCAGCCTCTCTTCCGCCCCCGGTTTCATTCGCGTAAATCCGCGTTATTCGCGGGCCACCTCGGAATTTGGTTTGAACTTGCCGAGCTGGTGCTCGGCGCTCCAAGGGTTGCGCGGATGGAAAGCTCGCATGGTTTTGCATTTTCAATTCCTCAAATGTCTGCGGGTGGCGGTCCTAGTCGAAGGGATTGGGATGTTTTTTTTGGGCGACAACGGTTTTCAATTTCGCAGGCTCCAGCACCTCGAGTTCGTGGATGGACCAGAACAGGCCATCCACCGCACCGGTCTGGGTGATGCGGATGAATTTTGCCT
>JAYUBJ010000077.1:0-8474 GCA_043740915.1 Verrucomicrobiota bacterium | reverse complement strand
AGCAAAAGCGTGTCGAGGCGAGGCGTGCGGCCGACGAGAAGGTCCGCGCCAAGGCGATGGCGGAAGAGCAGGCCAAGGCCAAGAAGGCCGCCGAAGCCAAGCCCAAGGTCGACACGAAGGCGAGTGATGAAGCCAAGAAGGCGGCTGCGGCAGGGAAGGCGCGGGACGAAGAGCAAAAGCGTGTCGAGGCGAGGCGTGCGGCCGACGAGAAGGCGGCCCGCACCAAAGCAATGGCGGAAGAGCAGGCCAAGGCCGATAAGGCCGCGAAGGCAGCGCAAGCTGAAGCCAAGGCCAAGCTGGAAGCCAAAGCCAGCGAGGACGCCAAGAAAGCCGCTGCTGCAGCGAAAGCGCGGGAGGAAGAGCAAAAGCGTGGCGAAGAGAAGCGCCTGGCTGATGAAAAAGCCCGCACCCGGGCAATGGCCGAACAGCAAGCCAGGGAACAGAAGGCAGCGGAAGCCAAAGCGAAGCAGATGTCAGAGGCCAACAAGAGAGCGGCGGCCGACCGGAAGGCCGAGGAAGCGCGTCTCAAGGAAGAAGCGGTCGCCCGGGGCAAGGCCTATGAGAAGTCTTTGAAGGAGCAAAAAGCCAAAGCGGCGGCAAAACCGGAAGTCAAGGTCAAGCCGGAACCGAAGACACCCGAGGTCAGGGTCAAGCCGGAACCGAAGACGCCGGAGGTGAAAGTGAAGCCCGAGCCGAAGGCGCCGGAAGTCAAGGCCAAGCCCGAGCCGAAAGTGAAACCAACGGCCAAAACGAAGTCGCCTGTGGAAGCACCAAAGTCGACCGGGCCCAAGACGAAGGAACAGCAACTGAAGGAGTTGCTGGATCTGTATAAGGGCGACAAGATTTCACCGCGGGAATATCACGAGCGCCGCGCAAAGATTCTTTTTGAACAATAATTGCCCGCACAACTTCCGCCCGCCGGGTCTTTAGATCCGGCGGGTTTTTTGTTTTCAACTTTGATCTTTGACTCCGGTTTGGCACACTGTCGCCGATGCATCACTTTAAATACGTCGGCAATAAATTGTTCTGCGAAGGGGTGTCCGTGGAAACCCTGGCGAAACAGCACGGCACGCCGCTCTATATCTATTCCCAAGCCACGCTCACTGATCATTTTCAGAAGCTTGATCACGCCCTCGCGCCATTGGATCATCTGATTTGTTACGCCATGAAGGCGAATTCGAACGCGGCGGTGATGCGCACGCTGGGCAATTTGGGGAGCGGCTTTGATGTCGTGAGCGAAGGGGAGTTGCGCCGGGTGATTGCGGCGGGCGGCGACCCGCGCCAATGCGTGTTTGCCGGCGTGGGTAAGACCGAGCAGGAAATCGAGTACGCGCTGCGTCAGGGCATTTACTGCTTCAACGTGGAGAGCGAGCCGGAACTGACCCGGATCAACCGCGTGGCGGCGCGGCTCAAGAAAATCGCGCCGGTGGCGGTGCGGGTGAACCCCAACGTGGACGCCGGGACGCACGCCAAAATCACCACCGGCACTTATGCGAATAAATTTGGCATCGCCATCGAGGCCGTGGAGGGTGTTTATGCGCGCGCCGCGAAGTTGAAGAACCTCCGGCTGCGTGGCCTGCAAATGCACATCGGCTCGCAGCTCACCGAGGTGAAGCCGTTCGAACTGGCGGTCCGCAAGGTGCTGCCGCTCGTGGCGAAACTCTCGGCGCGCTACCATTTCGAGTTCTTCAGCATCGGGGGCGGGCTGGGCATCGTCTATGACCCCGCGCTCGCCAGCGGCACGGCCGATTGGTGGCAATCAGCCAGGGCAAAAAAAATTCTCACCCCGGCGCGCTACGCCACCACCTTGGTGCCGCTGCTGTTGCCTCTCGATCTGCGGATTTTGATCGAACCGGGCCGCTTCATCGTCGGCAACGCCGGCATTTTGGTGACGCGCGTCGAGTATGTGAAGCGCACCGGAAAAAAGAATTTTGTGATCGTGGACGCGGCGATGAACGATTTGATCCGGCCCGCGTTTTATGATTCGTATCATGAAATCGTCCCGCTCCGCCGCCGCGGTGGTGTGACGGTTTCGTCGGACGTAGTCGGGCCGATTTGCGAGTCGGGAGACTATTTTTGCAAAGACCGGCCGCTGCCGAAAGTCGGTGAAGGGGATTATCTCGCGTTATTGAGCGCAGGTGCCTATGGCTTCGTGATGGCTTCGAACTACAATACGCGGCCGTTGGCGGCCGAAGTGCTGGTGCAGGGCAGGAAATCCGCGCTGGTGCGCAAGCGCCAGTCGATAACGCGGGTCTGGGAAGGGGAACAGTTGCCGGCGTGGCTGGCGTGAGCCAGCGGGGAGCAGCGAGGCGCGCATCCGCCCGCCCGCAGACGCTAACCAGTGGGCTTCATGTCCGCAAAAATCCGGTTGGCTTCCTCCAGGGTTTCTTTCGAACCGATGTCGAACCATAAACCTGGCACCGTCCAGGTGAAGACGGGAAGGCGCGGATAGAGCCATTGGATGAGGCGGCCCGGTTGGTCGGGGTTGTTGCCCTCGGCGATGTATTGGTCGATCAACGGCAGCGTGGCCCGGGGATAAAAATAGAGGGCAATGCCGATGAGCGTGGAGGCGGGTTGCGGTGGTTTTTCCACGAACGTGAGAATTTGACCGGCGGCGTCCACACTCACGACGCCGTATTTCTTCGCCTGTTCGAGGCTGCCGACATCATAGACGCCGAGCACGGGCGCGTTCTTTTGCCGGCACAGCAGGCCGAACCCGGCCACGCTTTCACTAAACAGGTTGTCCCCCGCAACGACGATTAAATCATCGTCCACCCGCTCCTGTTTCAGGACGAGATGCAGATCACCAATCGCACCGAGTTTGTTTGAATCATCCGTGGAACCGTCGTTGATGATGGTGAAATTGAGTCTGGCCCGGCGGCCATACGCATCCGCCCAGGACTGGAATTGCCCGGCGAACTTGGCATTGGTCACCACGTAAACGCGGTCGATGCCGCCGATCGGCGCGAGGTTGGCCAGGACGTATTCGATCATGGGCGTGCCGGCGACGGGCAGCAGCGGCTTGGGTTGGGTGAGGGTGAGCGGGTGGAGTCGGGTGGCGTAACCGGCGGCGAGGATCAATACTTTCATGCTGGATCAGTTTTCATTCTCAAACAGGCTGGGCGCGACCTGGCGCGCCAGCAAACGGGAACGGGCGAGGATTTCCGCACTGGAATCACAGCGCAAAGCGAAATCCGCCAGCTCCCGGGATTCGGTCATTTTCAAACGGCGGATCAAATACTTCACCGCGGGCACTTGCGGCGAGGCGACGCTCAATTCATCCACGCCGAGGCCGAGCAGGAGCGGCACCAGCGTGGGATCACCCGCCATTTCCCCACAGACCCCAACCCACAGGCCGTGCGGGTGCGCGGCGTCCACCGTCATCTTGATCAGACGCAGAATGGCCGGGTGGGTTGGTTCATAGAGGTGGGCGACCTTTTCGTTCAAGCGGTCCACGGCGAGCGAGTATTGGATCAAATCATTCGTGCCGATGCTGAAAAACTTCGCGTGTTTGGCGAGGTCGCTGGCCACGAGCACGGCGGAGGGAATCTCAATCATCGCGCCGATTTCCATGGTGTCGTCGAACGCGACGTTCTCCGCGCGCAACGCCGCCTGGCACTCGGCGACGACCGCGTTGGCCTGATTCAACTCGTCCAGTCCCGAGATCATCGGGTACATCAATTTGACATTGCCCTCGGCGCTGGCGCGCAGGATGGCCCGGAGCTGGCTGCGGAACACCGTGCGTTCCTGCAGGCAATAGCGGATGGCGCGCCACCCGAGGAAGGGGTTCATCTCTGCTGGCCCCTGCAAATCGGCCAGACATTTGTCGCCGCCCAAATCAAGCGTGCGGATGATGACCGGCTGCGGCTTTACCGCCGCCGCCGCCTGGCGATAGGCCTGGTATTGCTCCTCCTCGGAGGGCGGGGTTTCGCGGTTGATGAACAGGTATTCCGTGCGGAACA
Source organism: Verrucomicrobiota bacterium (assembly GCA_043740915.1). GTDB lineage: Bacteria > Verrucomicrobiota > Verrucomicrobiia > Limisphaerales > JAYTXL01 > JAYTXL01. Next base: position 4,512 of record JAYUBJ010000077.1, on the reverse strand, counting down.
AACCCACGCCTTCTGCGCCGCTCGCCTGCACGGCGATGGTGTCGTTGGGTTGTTCAATATTTGCTGATAGGGTGACCCGCACGCCGTCCAGCGTAATAGCCGGCTGGTCCCGCAAGTCGCGGAGCTTGTCCTGGAGGGCCATCTGGTTGCGGATGATCTGGCCATATTCGAACAAAGTCTGGTCGGTGGGGCCAACGATGAGCGTGCCGGTGAAGCCATCCAGCAGGACAAATTGGCCGGTGTGCAGTTGCTGGCAGGTATTTTGCAGGCCGACGATGGCGGGAATCTGCAAGGATCGCGCCATGATGGCGGTGTGCGAGGTCTTGCTGCCGGCATCCGTGGCGAAGCCCAGGACCAGCTTTCGATCGAACTGGGCGGTCGTGGAGGGACTGAGATCCCGCCCGATGATGATGCACGGTTCGGTGAGCTTCCGCAGATCCACCTGTTCGGAGCGGCCGAGCAGGTTGTTTAAAATCCGGTTCGCGACGTCCCGCATGTCGGCGGCGCGTTCGCGCAGATAATCGTCCTCAATCGCACTCAACGTGGCCGCGAACTTCTCCGCCACCGCGTGGAAGGCATATTCCACATTCACCTTGTGCTGGTGAATGTAGCGGTTGACTTCGTCGATGAGCGTTGGGTCTTCGAGCACGAGCAGGTGCGCGTCGAAGATGGCGGCGTCCTCCGCACCCAGGCCTTCGCTCACTTTGCGTTGCACTTCGAGAATCTGCTGGCGCGTCTGCACCATCGCCTGTTCCAGCCGCCGGACATGCTCGGGCAAATCCGCGACCACCGGTTCATAATGGGGAATGGAGTGCTCATGGGTCGGGCCGATGACGAGAATTTTTCCCTGGCAAACTCCGGGGGATACCGGAATGCCATGAAATACCCGCTCTCCGGCCTGCTCATGTTCTGGCATGGGCGAGCATTATCCGGATTTGATTTTTTGAAAAGCAATTCTTGGCGACCTGGCCGAAACGAGGCGGTTGGAGAGCGGAAAACTGGGTGACTGCGCTGAATCCCGTGGGCGTGGTCGGCGGACTGGTTTTCACCGCAGCCTCGTTTCGTTCGGAAGCCAAAACTCGGCGCGTCGCCAATCTGCTCACCATCACCAAGAATCACCGGGACATTTGGGCGAACTTTTACCGCACCCAGGAACTGGCGCGCGTTCTCGACGCTTCGGCGGACGTGGCCAAGCGGTTCGTAACTCGCGAAGAGGAGATATTTGTCAACCTGGTGATTCTCCACTTGAGCAGCGTCTTTTATGCGATGAAGGATGAACTCGTCATCAAACTGGAAGGGCTGCGGCGCGATGTTTGGTGGTTCGCATCGTCAAAGGAGATTCTGACGTTTTAGGCGATCGGCGCATTCTGACCTTAACGTAACCAAAAGGGAGGTTAAGGTCAGATATTCAAAAGTAAATAAAAAGCCTGCCAACATTGGATCAAACAACTTTACCCCTCTGTTTTCACGCCGGATTCAAGTAAGGGCTTCAGCTTCATTCTCCCGACCGCAATAGGCGCAGGGCTTCATGAGGGTTGATCGTTGCTGGCGTGTCCCCTCCGTCGATCATTGAACCGAACTGCGTGGCGGCGCGTTGATGGAGGGGGGAACTGGATGGTCAGCATGGCTCGGATTATTCCTTTGGAACTTGGGCCAGTCCCCAGTCATCGCTCCGCCCGCAAACTCGACGGCGGAATAGAGCGACGCCAACCCGGATAGCCAGCCGAACCAGGCAAACCATCCCGTCTCGAGGATCCCGAAATAAATCCACACTGGAGCATTGATAAACATTAAGCAGGAAAGGCAACCTGCCAACCCTCGGAAGACTCTGCGAGGGGCAACCGGTGGATGGTTGGATGTTCTCATGGGCTAGCTTCCGGCAAACGGTGGCGAGCGACAACCTCGCCTTTTGCCGAGCCTTGTCAACCAGCGATAGTGCGCGATTCTTCCTACAGCCCCGCAACACGACCGCAGCGATTCTCCCGCTGGGCGACAATCCCCGCCGTGGGACAATGCTCCCACTCTCAAGGCGCGCACGGTGGGCGCGGGTTCGGCGCATTCCATCCTGAAATTGCTTCGCCCATCTGGGCCATCCTTATTTCGTTTTTAGAACTTCAAGCAAGCCAGTCGCATCTCTGACCGCAATTGCGTTCATCTGGCCGGGGCTCAATTTACCGCTTTCCAAGAATCTGTTCCACTTCCTCCTCGCCAGCCCAATGGCTTCGTCAATCGCCTCAAACTCGGCAATCGGTTTGCCGATGGTCCAAAAGAAATCCTGCCCCCAAAGGGTCAATCCCCCGTCCATGAGCTCAAGCTCCTGTCCGTACGGGCAGCCCAACATCGCCCCCATTCGCGGCTTCATCGCGAGTTCTTCATCGCCGATGGTAGTCTTGGCCATGAGAATGTTGTGCCAGGGTTTCAGGGGGATGTCTGCGTGGAGCGATGACGGATCAAAAGGGAGCCATTGACCATTCTCGAAATATTCCACGATCCGGTGCATCTCCAGGCGCTGGCCAGTCGGAGGGATCACTGCCAGCGACCGCGTCGGAATCTTTTTTGAGCGCAACAAGGCCGCGGCCAGATTGGCATTGGCGGTGCAGATGCCGTTGGCGCCGCTCTCCAGAATTCCGGACGCATCCAGCGAGCGGGGCGGTTTTTGCTGCTTCAGGGTGCGGATGAACTCCTGGATGCTCGCGGCGTACGCAGCGGTTTTGCCATCGGGCGGCCACAGTTTGTCCGCGAGCTTCGTCAGTGGCCCGGCCCCGGACTGCACACACGCGGTGGCTTGCAGGTAAGGTTCCGGCCGGCTCTGGTTTGGTGAAGCGGGCGGCTGGGTGATCAAAATGATCGAAGACCATTCGATCCGAATCTCCTGATCCCGGCTGCCATTCAACTGCACACTGACGACCACGTTTGAATCTGGTCTTTGCCGCAGCGCGAACCCCATCCCGGCCTCGCGCGGGGTGGTGACAATTGCGTAGCAGATCGGAATTTGGGAATCGGCCAACTGGGGGAGGGGAAGCATGACCTCATGTTGGCCGGCTTGGAGCATTTTGACGCGGGCGCCTCCGAGGACTCCCACCAACCCGCCTCCGTTCATAAATCGCGGAGGCGCCGAGGTAATGGCATTGGACATCTGCACGTGGAGCGGAGGCGTGGTGGTTTGCTCGATCGCGACGCCGGGTGGGAGGTTTCCCGGCCCACCATTCGCGCTATGACAGCCGACCATGGCCACCACAAAAGTGAAAATCAAAAAGGAGAATCTGATTTTTTTTCGAGTGGCAATTGCGAAGGCCATGATTGGTTTAATTGTTTTGAAATGATCGACCACTACGTTCTGAAAAGCGTCCCCGGGCTGATCGACCGACTCTGAACTTTCGCCTATATTTGTCAAACCGGCAGTTCCGCCGGGTGCGCATCTCAGTTTCCTGCACGGTCGTTCCGAGGTTCCGGACGTTCTCGCCCACCCCCTCGCTGCCCAAGCACCACGCACTCGAGGGCCACTCCTGGCTCGGAACTTCCGCTCCCGGACCGCGCGTTGTCTCAAACCGCAGCGCGTCGCCAGCAAACCCGCGTTGAAATTTACCCGGGCTGTCTCGGTTCCGCCACGCACTGCGAGCTGGGACAACTCGCGGTCCGGTTCAGCCACATCCTGCGTGGCTTTTCACGGATCATAAATTCTCCCGGACTCCCTGGCAAGAAACTGAAATGCGCCCTTCCGCCGATCCGCCATGATTTTGCCTTTCAACTTGTGCCCCTTGCATTCTATCCTCGCTCAACTAACCGATCACTTATGTTAAAAGCCAATATCTTATCAGCTGGCGCTGGCTGCCTGCTCTCCCTCGGCCTCCTCGGCCTGTCCGCCCATACCGGAAGAGCGGCCGGCGTTTACACCGAGCATCCCGGCACCGGCGGCGACGGTGATTTCATCATCGGCCCCGATTACCAGACTGATCCCGATCTCACGGACCGGGGTAATCCCAAGGGAAAAAGTTTCGAGTTCACAATGCGTCTGGCGGACAGCAAAATCTTCCGGGGTGATGACCGGACGCTCGAGCCCGAAAAGAAGCCCGTGCGATTAGAGCGGAAAATTTTTGTTTACGTGCCGGCTGCGTATCAGGACGGCACCAAGGCGCCCGTGCTGGTGACGCATGATGGACCGAGTCAACTCGAATTGGTACGCAACGCCCTGGACAATCTGACCATTTCCAAGGATCCGAATCGCACACTGCCGGCGTTCATCGTGATTGCGGTCGAAAACGGCGGCAACGACGGCAAGAAAAGCGAGCGCGGCCTCGAATACGACACCCTGTCCGACCGTTTCGCCCGATTCATCAACGACGAGGTGTTCGCCGCCGTGGTGCATGATCCGGCGATCAAAGCCGCGTACCCCCGCATCGCCATTACCAGCAATCCTTGGGGTCGGGCGACCATGGGCTGCAGTTCCGGCGGCGCGGCGGCGCTGACGATGGGCTGGTTTCGCCCCGACCTGTTTCGTCGCGTCATTGCCTA
>JAYUBJ010000076.1:0-2563 GCA_043740915.1 Verrucomicrobiota bacterium | reverse complement strand
TCGGCCCAGGCACGGCGATGATCCTGAAGGTGCATCGCAGCAATTTCTTCATGGGCGGCTTTGTCGAGTCGCCCGGCACCGAGGAACTCTCCGTGTTGGCCCGCAAGAAGCGTGTCCCGTTCGTCGAGGATCTTGGAAGTGGCGCGATGGTTTCGACGGAGAAGTTCGCGGCCATCGAGCATGAGCCGACACCAGCCGAGGTGCTCAAGCGCGGTGTGGATTTGGTCTGCTTCAGCGGTGACAAACTGTTTGGCGGCCCGCAGGCCGGCCTCATCGCGGGGAAGGGGAAGTTGATAAAAGTGCTGAAGCAGGAGCCATTCTTTCGTGCGCTGCGCTGCGACAAACTCATTCTGTCCGCGCTGCAAACGACCGTGGACAATTATCTCGGAGCGCCGAACTCCGGTTCGGCCCGGATCGGGCAAAGCGAACAGCCTGCCGGGCCGGAGGCCGGCGCTCCCATCCTCGAAATGCTCGCCCTGTCGAATGAGTTGCTCCGCGCGCGTGCTGAGAAACTCATCCATGCGCTCGCCGGCCTTTCGGTGAAGGCGAAAGTGGGTGCCGGCCGGGCGCAACTGGGTGGCGGCACGTTGCCGAAGGCCTTCATCCCGTCGGTGACGCTGGATTTATTTCCGTCGAAAATATCGCTGGCCGATTTCGCCGCGCGCCTGCGCACCGGCGCGCTGCCCGTGATCGGCTATATTTCCGGCGACCGATTCAAGCTCGACTTGCGGACGATTTTTCCACGGCAGGATGAGGAAGTTCTCCGTGCCCTTGGGCTGGCGTTGCAGAGTGCACAATCCTGAGGGGCGCGAATTCATTAAGAAGAAATCGTCCATCAATGGCTATGAGGACGAATTTGCTTTCCGTTGATTGGGTTACGAACATTGTCGGCGTGAATAAACTTTGATTTCTGCCTGGCGGACCAAGCCACAAATCGTTCGGGCTCACGAAAGCGTGGCCAGCAGAAGCTCCGTTGGATATAGCCAGCTTTAACGTCGAGAGATCACCCCATGCATGTCGCAACGGCTTCGTGACGCGCCCCGCACGCTTGCGATAGCTGCCAATCGGAGTGTGGCTGCAAAGCCGGCCCGTCTGCTTGCGCCTGGTGTCGCCGAAAATTACTACATCGTTGGGTCTGCGGTCGGACACATCTTTGTGTCCGTCACCGCCGACAGTTGCACTTGAAAGCCGGGGGCGAACCTCATTCGCAGTTGCACCCTCTGGGATCGCGCAGTTGAGCGTGAAAGTGCATCGCGGATTGCCGGGCCCTGACACCGGCCCGGACTGCAAACAAGTTGAATCCGGGCGCGCATCACGCTAGAACAGTCCTTGATGCATTTCATTTCGGTCTGGCTGCCGATCATTTCGGTCGTTGCCATTTACGTTGGACGGGTGATTGAACTGCGAACCAAACGCGATACGGTGCGCGGAGCCATTTCGGAAACATTGACGCTTCGTTTGTTCCTGTTGGCCGGCCTGCTGATGTTATCGGGTTCGTTGGTGGAATATTGCCTGCGGGGAGCGGGATTGCGCCTGGGGAGTTTCCTGGCGGGGTGGGGATGCGCGGCGGCCTCATTTGTGATTCGCTGGCGGGCGATTGCCGCGCTGGGAAAATTCTGGAGTTTGCATGTCGAGATTCGAGCCGACCACCAGTTTGTGCAGCGCGGTCCGTTCCGCTGGATGCGCCATCCGACCTATTTCTCGATGATGCTGGAGTTGTTGGTGGTGGGGTTGATATTAAACGTCTATTATTCTTTGCTGGCCGTTAGTGTCATCTTTGTGCCGACGCTGCTGATGCGCATTAAACTCGAGGAGGCGTTATTGGTGGAAAAATTCGGCGCGGCCTACCGGGACTATCAAAAATCAACACCGGCGCTGTTCCCGTATAAGCTGCCCCGTTCGAAATGAGTTTCATTCCCCAGCAACGGCGGGTGGTGATTACCGGGATGGGTGTGATTGCGCCCAACGGTTGCGAGCTCGCCAGTTTTTGGAGCAGCATTGTCCAAGGAAACAGCGCGGCGGGCCGGGTCACCCGCTTTGATACCAGCAATGTTCCCACCAAAATCGCGGCGGAAATCAAAGACTTTGATTGCGGCCGGTATATGGATCCGAAAAAAGCCCGGCGCTTCGACCTGTCGATCCAATATGGAATTTCCGCCGCGCGCCTGGCCGTGCAGCAGGCCGGAATTGATTTCAAGACCTTCGACCCGGATCGCGCCGGGATTGTGGAGGCGACCTCGGTGAGCGGGATGGAAAGCACCCTGAAGGCGCACATCGCCTATCTGGCCAAGGGGTATAAAGGCATGAGCCCGTTCACATTTATCAACGCGTATTGTGGTGGCGGGAGCGGGGAAATTGCGCTGGAGCTGGGCATCAAGGGGCATGCGATCACGTATTGTTCCGGCAGCTCTTCCGGTAATGATGCCATTGGCTATGGCATGAAAATGATCCGCGAGGATGAAGTGGACATCATGCTGGCGGGCGGCACGGAAGCGCCGCTGCTGGAGGCTTTTTGGAGCGGGTTTTGTGTCACCAAAGTCATGACCCGCCGCAATAAAACGCC
>JAYUBJ010000075.1:0-2568 GCA_043740915.1 Verrucomicrobiota bacterium | reverse complement strand
GCCGCTCGTCGCCGGCGCGCGTGGCGGCATGCGCTTGATTGAGCCGCGCCAGGACTTCACCCCCGGCGCGCTCGCTTGCGGGGGTGATGAAGTCCCCGCGTTTGTCCGGGAAAAGATCCGTGATCGGATTCGCCGTGCCGGGGAAAATGAGCGTGCCCTGATGTTGCGCGGGCAAAAAAGCGGCATCCCAATTCTTGGTTCCATTGGACGCCAGTCCGCGATGGTCCGGCAGCACCACGAAGGTCGGCAGATTATCATTCAGCGAGCCGAGGCCATAGCTCACCCAGCAACCCACGCCGGGAAATCCCGGACGGTTAAACCCGGTTGATTGCAACAGGGTGCCTTGCGAGTGGACGCCGGTCTTGCCGATCAGATTGTGAACGAAGGCGATCTCATCCACCACGGAGCCAAGGTCGGCGACGACTTCGCCGAGCATTTTTCCAGACTGCCCGTGGGGCTTGAATTCCCACACGGGCTTGAGCCATGGGCCGAGCCCATTTTGGAAAGCTTCCACCGGCTCGCCAAAATCACTCGGCTGGCCATGGCGCTTCACCAGCTCGGGTTTGAAATCGAACAGGTCCAGGTGGCTTGCCGCACCCGCCATGAAGAGTTGCACCACGCGCTTCGCCTTGGCGGGATGGTGCAGCGTGCCGCCCAGCACCCCGGGGATGGTTCCCGCCAGCAGTTTCTCGCCGCCGAGCAACGCCGCCAGCGCGAGGCCGCCGAGGCCGCCCCCACTGTTCCAAAGAAACTCGCGGCGAGTCAACGGAGCGCCGCGGTGTGCCTGATGAAAGGGAGAATTATTCATGGCTCAAATCAGTCAACGAACGCGAATTCGTTCAAGTTCACGATCAGGCGGCACGCATTCGCCAGGCCGTGCTGGGTGGCGTAAGCGGTGAGGGTGGCAAGTTCGGCGGCGGTCGGCGGGCGTTGCAGGGCAATGCGGACGGCTTGGGAAATTTTTGCAGGGATATCCGTGCCCGCCTGGTCCACGCGCGCGGCAAAATGTTTTGCCATCACCACCATGAGCTGGTTGTTGAGCTGCGCCAGCGCCTGGAGCGGCGTGATCGTCTGGTTCCGTTTTTCCACGAGCATGGAGGGGTCGGCACAATCAAGCGTGGCCATCCATGGCTGCTGCTGGCTGCGGACGAGAAAGCGGTAAACCGAGCGCCGATGGAGCAGAGGGTTTTCCGGATCAGCGAGTTGATACTCGTAATGCGGCGAGTGCTCGGGATGGGTGACGACGAAGTCCTGAAAACTGGGTCCGCCCATGGTAAGGTCGAGCTTCCCGGCCGCGGCCAGCACGCTGTCGCGAATGGCCTCGGCCTCGAGCTTGCGGCGGTTTTGCCGCCAGAGCAGCGTGTTGCCGGAGTCGAACTGCGCGGCCTTGTCATTGATCGTGGATGAAGACTGGCGGTACGCCGCGCTGCCGACGATGAGCCGGTGCAGTTGTTTGAACGAGCCGCCCATATCGTCACGGAAACTCACCGCCAGCCAGTCCAGCAACTCCGGATGCGAGGGCAGTGCGCCCATGCGGCCAAAGTCGTTTGGGGTTTCCACCAACCCGCGGCCGAAGTGATATTGCCAGACCCGATTCACGATGCTGCGCCAGGTAATTGGATGCTTCCCATCCGTGATCCAGCGGGCCAGCGCCGCGCGGCGCTCACCTTCGGGCGCCTCTTTCGGCAACTCGAACCGCCCCGGCAACAAGTCGATGCCCGCGATGGCTCCAGGCGACACCTCGCGGCCCGGACGTTTCACATCACCCCGCGGGAGAATGAAAATGGGACGCGGCTTACCACCATTCGCGCCCGTGCCTTGAAAAGCACCGCTGCCCGTATGAACCATGCCCGCATAAACCATGTGCGGCTTGGGCAACGTCTTGATCTGCTTCTCGATTTCCGCAAGTTCCTTCTCCTGGGCGGCGAGCTCCACCACTTCTTTGTCGCCAAGCATCGCTTCGAGAATCAACCGGCGCGCCTGCTCCAGCTTCGTCGGGTCGCTGCGCGAAGCGGCGATCTTGGCGGGATCGACCCCCGGATAGTATCCATCGGTGAGATTCGCGCGCGACCAGCGCACCGGCGCCTCGATTGAGTCGAGCGAAGCCACCGGCGCACCTGCCGCAAGATTGCGTCCCGTTGCATCGAGCACCTCGAGTTCGGCCAGCGCGAACATGTAGTCGTTCTGGCGCGGTGCCAGCCGGGTCGCCGTGACGCGCAGGTAGCGCGCCGAACCGCCCGCCCCATAGCTGACCGCGCGGAGTTTTGGATTGGCGAAATCTTTCGCCGTCTCATCCGCGAGTAGCGTCACGCCCGAGTGGAAGGCCGCATCGTCGGATGCCTCGATTTTGAACCGCACCGGGAACCCAAAACCGGTGCCGATGCCGTTAAAATCATCACTGCACGCGTGGAGCACCACCTGGCTCAGCGCCACCGTGCGCCCAAGATCCACCTGCACCCATTTCTCCGTTTCCGGCTTCGGCTCCAGCGCCGAGTGCCAGCCAAATGCCGCGGCGAGGTTCCCGTCGGGCTGTTTCAGTTCAGTGATTTTTTTCTCCAGGGCCATGAG
>JAYUBJ010000074.1:0-2569 GCA_043740915.1 Verrucomicrobiota bacterium | reverse complement strand
AGCAGGAGTAATCTGGGCTCGCGCAGTCGATAACCCGCGCTTTCATTCGTCGCAGGGTTCTATTGAAAGTGGATTGAAATTTCTCCTTGGCACCTCCGGTTGCTCGACAGATTCCGAGCCGAAATCGAAATGGGAAAACAATCCCGCCCGGCCAGTCTTGAGGTTGCAGAAACGCTCGCCACCCCAGGTTTGCTCGCATGCCTCGCAACTCCTGGCTTTACTGACGGAATCCTTTTGGGATTCGCAAATTTCCATTTCCAAGTTATGGGGGATGCTGAGGTCCAATACCCTGGCGCGCTCATCGGCCAACCCGCTCGAATAGCAATGAGTCTCACACCTTTTTCGGCCCGCAACACAACACAGCCGGCAAGAAAAACAGCACCGCGATCAGCGCCGTCAGGAACGAAAGGGCGGAGAGCAGTCCGAAATGCACCACGGGCGGAAACGAGGAGAGCCAGAACACCGAGAAGATGCCGATCAAGATGACGCTCGTAAAAATGATCGGCCGGCCTTTGAGGCGCAGCGTTATGAGCACCGCTTCCGGGGCGGTCGCGCCACGGCGGCATTCCTCGCGCCAGTGCGTGATGAAATGAATGGAGTTGTCCACGCAGATGCCCAACGAGATGGCGGCGACCATGATGGTGACGGAATTAAGCGGCACATTGGCGTATCCCGCCGCGGCGATCACGAGACCGACTGGGATGGCGTTGGTGATAAGTGACAGCAGCGCGAGCCAGACCGAGCGCCAGAACCACGCGAGCACCAGGCCGATCACCGCCAGCGTGATGAAGACGCTGTTGAACTGACTGCGGATGATGCGCCGGTCGGCTTCGAGAATGGAATGAATGCCTTGGGCCGCCGAGATGTTGACGGTCCGGGGTTTGGTTTTCTGTGCGAAGACCACGATGTCATCCACGAGCGCGAGATAGCGATCGGAGGGCATGTCGCGCGTGCGCACCACGAGGTTGGCGGTGCGGCCGTCGGCATCGGCCAGCGCGGTGAGGAAAGGAAAATTCTGCGACTTCAACGCGAGCACGAAGAGGGTTATCATCATCGGATTGTCCGGCAGATTGAACGTGCCGGGGCGTTCGCCCTCCCAAATCTGATTCATCATCGCCAACACTTGGGGATAGGAGTACGCGGCGGAGACGCCGGACCGCGTTTCGGCGTAGCGCTGCACGCGGTCGGCGTATTGGAGGAACGCCGCGCTGTTGACGCCGTTGGTCAGGCCGGAATCCATTTCGATTTGGACCACGTTGATCCCGCCATAAATCCGGTCCAATTCTTCGACAGCCTGACGCGTCGGGCTTTGAAGGTGCAAGAATTCCACCGCGCGAATGTCGGTACGAATGAGGCGCAGCCCCGGCCCGATCAGCAGAATCGAAACGACTGCTCCGCCGAGAATCGACGCCCGATGCCGCTGGGTGAAGTGGGCGAGCCAGGCGCATCCGTCGAGTTTGGAGTTTTGGGTTTTGGGTTTCGAGTAGGAGACGGCCCAGCGGCGGGCGACAAGTTGCAGAAGGGACACACCGGGTCCGAACGTGAGGAAAAACATCAGGCCGGTGCCGAGGGTGGCGAGGATGCCGAATTCGCGGACCTGCGCAACTTCGCTGGTGGTGAAGGACAGCAGGCCGATCTGGGTGGTGATGGTGGCGAACACGGAGCCGGCGAAAACCTCGCGGAGCGCGCCGGAGACGGCATCGTCACTCGCGTGGCCCGCGGCGTGCGCGCGTTGGAAGCTGGCGTAGAGATGGATCAGCAGAGTGAGATGAATTCCGGTGAGCAGCGGGAACAACATTGCGGAAAACACATTCACGGAATAGCCACTCAGCTCGACCAGGCCGGGAATGAGCAGCAAGCCGATGAGTTGATTGAGCAGCATCAGGGCGCAAATACGCAGCGAACGAAAGGCGAGCCACAGGATAATCAGCAGCAAACCCATGGCCACCGGCACGAATCGCCCGATGTCGCCGCGAAGCGAGGAGCGGATTTCCTCCTCGATCAACGGCAGGCCCAGCACTTGAAACCGCAGTCCCTCGCGTTGGAATGGGGCGAGGGTTGCTTCGATTTCTGTGCGCAATTGGTGCTGCTGTTCGGGGGTGTCGAGCTGCCGGCGGTACGTCATGGTGATCAAGGTGTGGCGCGAATCCGGCGCAACCATGAGGTTGCGGATGAGGGGATGGGTCAGAGAAAATTGTTTCAAGCGCGCCAGTTCCGCGGCCGGCAGTGGCCCGTCCGGCACCAACGGCACCATCTCGAAGCCCAGCCCTTTGCGCACGGGTTTCACCGCATGCGTCAGGCTCTTGACATCGTCCACGCCCGGCTGTTGCCGGAACGCCTCGCTCACCCGGCGCACGGCGTCGAGGCCCGTCGGCGAAAACACTTCCGCACATTCCATGCTAAGGACAATGACTTCAGTTTCTGCCAGAATTTGGCGCACTTTTTCGTAACTGGAAAGATTGCGCTGGTCGCCCTGGAGTAGGACGCGCGTTTCGGAATTGACGTTGAAACTGGACACTCGCATCAGCAAGGGGCTGCAGAGCGCGGCGGTCAGGACCAGCGCGGCCAC
>JAYUBJ010000073.1:0-2571 GCA_043740915.1 Verrucomicrobiota bacterium | reverse complement strand
TGGCCAGGTGCCGCCGGGAATCTTCCAGCGCGCCCTCCGCTACCTCTACGCCAAGGAAACCCGCACCTCCTACGCGATCGAGCACGAAACGCCCACCCAACAGCGCGCCGAACGCTTCATGGCCCTGCTCGCCCGCGCTGGCGCGGAGGATTTCCTGACCGAAAAAAGTCTCGTCACGCTGCAACACGCCATCGTGGACCCTCGCTTCGCGGCCACCGGCTGGCGCACCGTCCAGAACTACGTGGGCCGCACCCTCGCCCCCGGCATGGAGGAAATCCACCTCGTGCCGCCGCGCCCGGAGGATCTCGGCCCGCTGATGCAGGCCTGGCAGGAAACCGCCCGCTACCTCGCGAACTCGGACGCCGTGCCGCCCATCGCCGCCGCCGCCCTCGTGGCCTGGAGCTTCGTGTATTTTCACCCCTTCGAAGATGGCAACGGTCGCATCCACCGCTTCCTCATCCATCACCTCCTCGCCGCCCGGCACTTCGGCCCGGCGGGCGTGCTCCTGCCGGTCTCCGCCGTCCTGCTCAACCGCCCGGTGGACTACGACGCCTCGCTCGAGGCGTTCTCCGTCCCGCTGAAGGCACGCACCGAGTATGAGCTCTCCGACGACGGCGGGTTGACCGTGAACAACGCCACCCTCGACCACTTTCGTTATCTGGATGGCACCGTCATGGCCGAGGCCTTGCACGGCTTCCTTGCCGAAACCATCGAAAGGGAAATTCCGGCGGAACTCCGCTTCCTTCAGTCCTACGAGGCCGCTCGCGCCGCCATGCGCGACGTGGTGGACCTGCCGGAACCCGCCGCCAATCTGTTCCTCCGCCTGTGCCTGCAAAACGCCGGACGTCTCTCGCAAGCCAAGCGCAAACTCGCCGCCTTCGCGAGGTTGACCGACGATGAAATCAGCCGCCTGGAGCAGGCGATTGCCACGGCCTACGCCCCCGGCCCGCCACCACCGGCCACCGCCTCAACCGCATGATGAAAAACAAAAACTGGAACTGACTTGGATTGGGAAGGCGGACCGGCCCCGGCTGGAGCCGCGCAACTTACTCGAAAACCAGGAGAAGTCGTCTCACGCCCAGCAGCGCGTCACGGATCACGACCGCTTCGAGCATTCGCTCTGGATTTCGCTGATTCGTGACAGGCTCGAAGTCCTCCATCGGTGGAGAAACACAGTTGCCAACGGATGCCGCGAATGAAACGGCCACCACCGCGCTACCGGAGTTTTTAGCTGCTGGCTTGCGAGTTCACGTCGTTACGCACGAAGATGGCTCAAATCATTGAGAAAGCTTATTAACCCAAAGGGTTAATAAATTTTGACTGAATGGAGGCGACAGGGATATTGTTTTCAGGAACAGCAAACTTGAAAAAGAATTCGGCGACGAGCGGGCGCTCAAGCGGAATCGGGGTGACCGGCAGGCCACGTTGATTATGCGCCGGGTGGCGGAGATCATGGCGGTGGACAATCTGGAAGCTCTCCGCGGAATCCCCGGCCCCCGGTGTCACGAATTGAAGGGTGATTTGAAAGGGCATTTGTCGGTGGATTTGGATCATCCCTACCGCCTGATCTTCGTCCCCGCAAACAACCCACTCCCAACGTTGCCGGATGGCGGACTCGATTGGAACAAGGCGACCAGCATCAAAATTTTGGGTGTTCAGGACACTCGCGAATAAACCAATGAAACTTCCGTTCACACCTGGCTATGCCGTGCCTCCGGGGGAAACCCTTCTGGAAACCATCGAAGCACTGAGCATGTCTCAAGCCGATTTGGCGCAGCGCATGGGGCGCCCGCTGAAAACCATCAACGAAATCATCAAGGGAAAGGCCGCCATTACGGCTGACACCGCCTTGCAACTTGAAAAGGTGTTCCGCATCTCCGCTTCCTTTTGGAACAATGCCGAGCGCAATTATCGCGAAGCCCTTGCCCGCATTGAAGAGAAACGACGGCTCGAAGCCGAAGCCGCGTGGCTGAAGGAACTCCCGCTCAAGTGCATGGGGGACTTCGCCTGGATCAAGCGCCATCCCGAGCCGGCCTTGCAGATGGACGCCGTCTTGCAGTTCTTCGGTGTCGCCTCACCCGAAGCTTGGCGCAGTGTTTGGTTGGAGTCAGTCACCGAACGGTTGGCGGTCGATTTCCGAAAATCCAAGTCATTTGCAAGCTGTTGGGCGGCTTTGGCGGCGTGGCTGCGCAAAGGCGAGCTCGAAGCTCAACAGATCGAGTGCGTCGATTTTCAGGCGGACGCTTTTAAGTCAGCTCTCCGGGAAATTCGTTCCCTAACCAATGAGCCACCAGAGGTATTCGAACCACGCATGGTGGCCTTGTGTGCCAAATCAGGCGTGGCACTCACCTTTGTTCCGCCGCTTCCCAAAACACACGTCAGCGGTGCCACGCGATGGCTCGGAGCGAACAAGGCGCTCGTGCAACTCAGCTTGCGTGGCAAATCCGACGATCTCCTCTGGTTCACATTCTTTCACGAAGCCGGCCACATTCTCCTGCACGGCAAGCACGACGTCTTCATCGAAGGCGGACAGCAGCCCAGTGCCAAGGAAGCTGAAGCTGATCGTTTTTC
>JAYUBJ010000072.1:0-2574 GCA_043740915.1 Verrucomicrobiota bacterium | reverse complement strand
TGGCCATCATCTTCAATTCATCGCTCACCGCCACGCCGATGCGGACCGTTCCATGATCAAGTGCGAGAATGCGCATGTGGAGAGTGTTTGGAATGCCGAACTCAACCGGCCAGTTGGCTTATGGTTTGCATGGGAAGAAACCAGCGGTGTCGATGGCCCACGAGCGGAAGAAACCCGAATGTCCGGTAGAACTTTGCGGCCGAATCATCCTTCGCGTCCACAACCACCGCGTAAGCTGCGGTGGTTTCGCTGGAGTGCAGACTGCGCCGCAAAGCATCGAGCAAGAGGAACTCGCCCAAGCCGCGACCCCGATGCTCCAGATCAACCGCCAGACGGCCCAGCAAGGTCGCGGGAAGCTGCGGGTACCGTGGCAGTTTCTTTGCCAACTCCGGCGGCAGATCGGTCAGGTTCAACCCCGCGTTTGCCAGCGTGTAGAAGCCCGTGATCACCCGGTCCTTTGCCTGAACCAGCACGTAGGGCGAAGCCACCCGTCGCCGGGCGTCCTGCCCCGCCTGCTGTTGGAGGTAACGATCCAAAGCGTCCGCGCCACATCGAAACCGGGAGCGCTCGTGGTGACTTGCCAGCATCTCAATGGCGTATTCGGTGGCGGGATCCGGAGTCACTGCCCGTTCGTCTTCCTCTGAACCTTGATCACGCGATCGTATCGGGTTGAGGCCGCCCGCAGCCTCGCATTCGCTCCCGGCGGACTTAACAGCGCCTCGGCGAACTGAACCGAAGCCTCGCGGCTGAGGCGGATGACCTTGTGCCGCTCGACGGTTTCCACGGCGGCGTCATGCGCGCTGTTGATCAGAAAGTCGCTCAGGGTGACCCCCCGCATGGCGGCCGCGTCGAGCAGCAACTCCTTCAACTCCGGGCTTACGCGCGCCTCCAGGCGCTCGTAACGCAGACGGGCAGGCTTGGCCTTGCCCTCAAGAACGGCGGTCTTCATAGCGCGACTGTCCGGCAAATTGCCGGGTAAGTCAAGCGGCACGCTTATGGGGTAAAGCTACTGTTTGGCTCCTAGCCGGAACGCCGAGCACCTGCTCGACTTGGATCTCGCGGTTGCCCCACATGCCGAGCAGTGCTCGGCGCTCCACACTGCACCATTACCGCCCTTGCAACAAACATGCCGCGTCCCGCCGCGATGAACTCCAGCGGCGTGGCCATCATCTTCAGTTCGTCGCTGACCGCCACGCCAATGCGGACCGTTCCATGATCAAGTGCAAGGATGCGCATGGTTTGGTTTGCCTTAACGGTTTGAAATAGGAATGCTGCGGATATTTGGAATCGGCGCGTTGGAAACAACGGTTATGCCCAGCGCGGAAAAGTTCCAATGCGCCTCAACGAGTCGCTTCCAATCATCCAATCCGAACCACTTCTGATCGGGCTGGAACAAGATCGAAACACCTCCTTCTGCTGCTCCCCCTGGGGGGACATCAACCCTTTTAACTTCGGCAAAGTGGAAGCGCAGTTTAGTGAATGCGACCTTTTGAAAATCGGAACTGATCTCGAAATCTAAAATGACTTTCAATACGTAACGGTCCTCTATCAGCGTGGACGCAGACACGCCCCCTTGAAATTTTTTAAGGTCCTCGTACCAGGCGAAACCCGGGCTCCGTTGTCCGGAAGGCCACGCATTCAGAAATTCGCGCCACGCTTGAACTTCGACATTGGTTGAAGTCGTCAGAGCGGCACTGAGTGCCTGCTCTACGTTGGCGTTACGCTCAGCAGTTTTGCGAGTCATTCCAGCCACGATGGCTTTTCGAGAATCATCGCATCCGACAAACAATCCTGTCACCAGAAGCACGACCAACCAAAAAGCTGTAGTAGAGAACAATCGACTATTCACAACAAACGATGAACAAAGGGATCGCTGGTTCCGCGTCTCCGTGTCTCTGCGGTGGATCATAAACTCTTCATTACCCTTGCCGCCGCCGTTACCGTTTTCTCAATGTCCGCTTCGCTGTGCGCCGTCGAGAGGAAACCCGCCTCGAATTGTGAGGGCGCGAAGTACACGCCTGCGTCCAACATCCCATGGAAGAATTTCTTGAAACACTCACGGTCACTCTTCATCGCGTCGGCCAGATTCCAAACCGGTCCGCTCGTGAAGTAGCTGCAAAACATCGAGCCACAACGGTTGAACGTTACCGCCACACCAGCGGACTTCGCCGCCTCACGCAGCCCCGCTTCCAGTTGCGCACCGAGTGCTTCGAGCCGCACGTAAGCCTGTAGCGGCGGTGTGTCACCGCCGTCGGAACGACGCTCACCGAGCGCCGCTACAGCGCCGAGTTCCTCCAGCGCCGCAATTCCCGCCGCCATCGCGAGCGGATTGCCGCTGAGCGTGCCCGCCTGGTAAACCGGCCCCAGCGGCGCGAGACAATCCATGATCTCCGCGCGTCCGCCAAACGCCCCCACCGGCAAACCACCACCAATGATTTTGCCAAAGCAACTCAGGTCGGGCCGGATCCCAAAGCGTTCCTGCGCGCCACCCAGCGCAAGACGAAAACCTGTCATCACTTCGTCGAAAATAAGCAGCGCGCCATGCTTCGTGGTGATTTCGCTCAGGAATTCCAA
>JAYUBJ010000071.1:0-2574 GCA_043740915.1 Verrucomicrobiota bacterium | reverse complement strand
TGGAGCAGTAGCGCTTCGCCGGGCTGATTGCGAATGCCCGTTAATTCCGGACCCACGCGCGACCCTTCGGCGCCATACACGTGGCATTGCGCACAGGTTTTCAGAAAGACAGCGTGGCCGCTCTTGGAGTCGGGTTTGAGCGTGAGCACAGATTTCGATTCCTCGTAAGCCTTCATCCGGTCGCCGCCTTGCAAGTTTTTGAACAGCGCCTCCGCCCGTTTCCGCACCGTCTCGTCGCGGTGTTTGAGCAATTGATTCCGCCGCGAAGGATCCACCGCCCACGGCTGCACGTCCTCCTTTTCAAGCGCATCAAGCAACGCGGGCACCAGACGCGGCTGCGAGAGCAACGCCGCAAGCACCGCTTCGCGCACCGGGGGCGTATAGGCCCGCCAGCGCTCGCGCTCGACAAATGTTTTGCCCACCGCCGCGTCAGGTAACTGTCCCAGCGTGCGCACCACGGCGACCTGCAGGGCGGACGGTTCCTGCGGACCGATGAGGCGCTGCAGCGGCGCACCGGCGGTCGCGTAATCCGCGTGCGCCAGCAGACCGATGGCCGCGAGCCGGTAATTCAGCGGCTGCTTTCCATCCAGCGCGATGCCAACCGCGCGGTGAAGGATCGTTTCGACCCGTCCGTGCGCTTGTTTCGCCGCAGGTGAATCCACGGCGACCAGGCTCAGGAGCGGCGAAAAGAATTCGCCGCGGCCAAATCCACGGCTGCGCAGGCCGTCCGCGATGCCCGACACTGCAGCCACTTGCCAGGCGAAGTCCGCCGGCTGATTCGACGCGGCGATTTCGTTGAGCAAAGCAGTCAGTTTTTCCGGTGGCTGGCCCGCGCCGAGCATTTTTCCCACATCACTCATTAACGCCGGTACGGCCTCGCCGTTTTTCGGTTGGCGAAGGATCGCTTGCAAAAATTCATCCGGCGCACGGCCAGCCGAACTGAGCGCGGCAGTCCGCGTCCAACGATCACCGGCGTCACGCACCGCGAGCTTCGCCAGCACGGTAGTGGCGCGCGGATCGTTAATGTCGCCAAGGGCCAGGGCGCATTGAAAACGAACACTCGCATCCGGGTCGTCCGTGAGCACTTGCACGAACCACGTTAGTAGTGCCGAACCAGCCAGACGCGGCTCGGCCAATTGGACGGCCTGTGCGCGCACTGCCGGATGCGGATCAATGAACGCCTGGCTGATCTGTTCGGTTTCCAGAGCGCCGAGTCCCTCCAGCGTGCGCAACGCGGCAATCTTGGCGAGATGGGTTTGCGGCGTTGGCGATTTGCGGTTGGCGATTTGCGATTTCAAGATGGAAACCGCCGCCGGGTCTTTGCGTTCAAGGAGCAAGCGCCGCGCGGTATCACGCCACCAGCCGTCGGGGTTGTTCAATTCAGCGCAGAGTTCTTTCACACTGGCCTTGGCGAGGTTCATTTTTTTGGCCCGGAGATTTTTTCGCGGTTGGTCCACCACGATTCGATAAATGCGGCCTTTGTCCTTGCCGCTCTCGAAGTCGGTCGTCGCGCGCATCGACTCGGGCAGATATTGCGGATGCTCAATGGTCTTGCGGTACATGTCGCAAATGTAGAGCGCGCCATCGGGGCCGTTGGCGCAGAAGACCGGGCGAAACCAATTGTCCGGCGAGGCGAGGAATTCCACGCCCGCCCGCGCCGGCTTGGAAGCGAACACCGCGCCGTCGGCGGAGAGAATTTCGCGATGCACCAGATTCTGGGCCGGTTCGCAGATGAAGGCGTTGCCGTAGTGTTCCGGCTGCAACGCCAGGCCGCGATGGATCAGAAGGCCACACGCCGACGTGAACGTGCCGGCGTGCGGCGCGCTCATCAGGCTCGGCATGAAGCCGGCCGTGGTGGTGTCCGGGCTGATGGGAAACACCTTCGCCGCCTCGCCGGAACTGGAAACTTCGTGGACGGTTTCGCTGAAGGGCAGATGCGGATTGCGCTTCAAATAACGCGGCTGCAAAACGACCTGCCAGACCGGATGGCGGTTGTCGCAGATGAACCGATGGCCATAATCATCGAAGGCCTCGCCGAACTGCGCGTGTCCGGGAAGGGGTTCGAGTTCGAACGTGTCGGGGCGGAAACGGGAATCGCCGCGGCTGATTTCCACCGCCGGACGGTTCGGATAATCCGGCGCGGTGATGTTGCCGCCGACGAGACCGCTGGTGAGGTAAATCCTGTTATCGAGTCCAAGCACCGGGTGACTGACACGCAATTGCGTGGTGCTGTTCGTTGCGAAACCCGTCAGGACGACCCGGCGCACGTCCGCGCGTCCGTCGCCGTCCGTGTCTTTCAAATACAGCACGTCGGGCGCGCAGGTGACGAAGACGCCGCCCTTCCAGCACATGAGGCCATTGGGAAAAGTAAGCCCCTCGGCAAACACGGTGCGCTTGTTGTAGTGGCCATCACCATTAGTGTCCTCCAGCAGTGCGATGATCCCCACGGGCGGTTTGCCTTCGCCGGGGCCGGTGGGATAGCCGCGATTCTCCGCAACATACATCCGTCCTTTTTCATCGAACGCGATGGCGACGGGATTCACGACCAGAGGTTCGGCCGCGACGACTTCGATC
>JAYUBJ010000070.1:0-2574 GCA_043740915.1 Verrucomicrobiota bacterium | reverse complement strand
CGGGCGCGGTGGACTTGAACAACCTCGACGACTGGTATGAATTCCACCAGGCGGTGCTGAAGTAACCCCTTTGTGTTCGTAAAGAACACATAATCCATTCGCGACCGCCGCGACCGTAAGGTTGCGGCGGTTTTGTTTTAGAAAGGCGGAAATAATGGCGATTTCAACAATCCCATTTTTGCAAAGCGAAACGCACCGGCCGTGCCCAGGCAGCCAAACCCATACTGGATGCTCCGGCGCAGATTGATCGAGGACGCCTCGGCGAAATACTTCGTGGGACAGCTCACCTCCGCGATGGTGTAGCCATACCAAAGAATTTGCGCGAGCATCTGGTTGTCGAAAACAAAATCATCCGAGTTCGCCGCCAATGGCAGGCGCTCGAGCAAGGCCCGCGAAAAAGCGCGGTATCCTGTGTGATACTCCGATAACTTCGCGCCAAACAAAATATTCTCCGCCGCCGTCAGGAAACGGTTGGCAATATACTTCCAAACCGGCATGCCGCCCCGCAGCGCATACCCGCCCAGGATCCGGCTGCCCAGCACACACGGATGCAGATCGTTGCCGATGATGCAGACCATCGCCGCGATGAGCTTGGGCGTGTACTGGTAGTCGGGGTGGATCATGATGACGATGTCCGCGCCCGCCTCGAGGGCCAGCCGATAACATGTCTTCTGATTGCCGCCGTAACCGCGGTTTTGCGGATGGCTATGCACCTGCATGTGCGGCAGCGTCTTCGCAATGGCCACGGTGTCGTCCTTGCTGCAATCGTCCACGAGGATGACGAGATCCACCAAGTCCTGCGCCATCACCTCGTCATAAGTTTGCCGCACGGTCTTCGCCGCGTTATACGCCGGCATCACGACGATCACTTTTTGGCCCCGATACATAAAATAAATCAGATTGCTTGAAACTGCCTGCTGGCGGCCATGCTAGAAGAAGCACAGGCCCGCCACAAGCGGAAGTGTCCGGGCTTGAATTTCTGTAACGGATCGCGAGTTGTCCCAACTCGCCGCGCGTCGCCAACCCGACAGCCGTGAAATTATCCAACGCCAACTTGGTTCTGCCACCCGCTGCGAGTTGGGACAACTCGCGGTCCGTCCCGATCAACGCACGCCCCTTCATTGACACCCAGGCCCCGCCGTTGTTACCGTTCGCACTCTTTTGGAAGCACGCATGGATTACAAAAACACGCTGAATCTGCCGAAGACCGACTTTCCCATGAAAGCCGATCTGGTGGCGCGCGAACCCCAACGCCTCGAACGCTGGCAGGCCGCCGGCCTCTACGCGCAAATCCAGGCGGCCCGGAAAGGCGCGCCCAAGTTCGTCCTGCATGACGGCCCACCTTTTGCCAACGGTGACGTCCACGTCGGCACCGCGCTCAACAAGATTCTCAAGGACATCATCGTCAAATATAAAACCCTCCGCGGCTTCGATGCGCCCTACGTCCCCGGCTGGGATTGCCACGGCCTGCCCATCGAATTCAAAGTGTCCCAGGAGTTGCGCAAGGCCGGCAACACCACCGCCGACCCCGCCACGATCCGCACCGCGTGCGAGGCGTACGCGCGAAAATACATCGACATCCAACGGACACAGTTCAAGCGCCTCGGCGTTTTCGGCGACTGGGAAAATCCCTACCTCACGCTGAACAAGGAATACGAGGCCGATGAATTGCGTCTGTTCGCCGACATCGTCGAGAAGGGTTTTGTCTATCGCGGCAAGAAACCGGTGTACTGGAGCATCCCGTGCCGCACCGCGCTGGCCGAGGCGGAGGTCGAGTATCAGGATCACGTCAGCCAGAGCGTCTATGTGAAGTTCCCCGTAGTCGGCCGGCCTGGAACGTTTGTCGTGATCTGGACGACCACGCCATGGACATTGCCGGCGAATCTTGCGGTGGCTTACAACTCCACTTTCAACTACTCGCTCGTGCGCGCCAATGGCGAGGCTTACATCGTTTCCACGATGCTGCTCCCGATGGTCGCCGAGAAATGCGGCTGGGCGGGTTACGAAATCGAGCGCAGCCTCGATGGCATCCAGCTAAGCCAGATCGAATTTCAGCATCCCTTCTGCAAACGCACCGGCAAACTTTTCGCCGGCGACAACTTTGTCGAGAACAGCACCGGCACCGGATTCGTCCATGTCGCGCCCGGGCACGGCCTCGAGGACTATCATCTCGGACGCCAGAACGGATTGCCGATTTATTCGCCGGTTGATGACGACGGTTGTTTGGCGCACACGAATGATTTGCCCATCGAGCAACAGATGCCCGCCGAGTTGGTGGGCAAATCAATCCTGGAAAAGCACGGGAAGAGCGACGCGAACGTGGCCGTGCTGCACGAGCTGCGCGTCCGCAACCTGCTTTTGCACCAGGAGAATTATCACCACAGTTACCCGCACTGCTGGCGGAGCAAAACGCCCATCATCTTCCGCGCGATGGACCAATGGTTCATCAAGATTGATCATAACGTAGGACGGGCTTCCAGCCTGTCTTCCCCCTCGGACCAGAGCACAATTTCGCCAAGTAGCGTACCAAGTCTCACTGGATCATCTCAGTCTCTCGCTCCAGCGGTCCAAGTC
>JAYUBJ010000069.1:0-2576 GCA_043740915.1 Verrucomicrobiota bacterium | reverse complement strand
CGTCCCAAGTCAACCGCAAAGCCTCAGCGCTCCGCACGCCGGCGAAGACCGTCAACAACACAACCGGAAGAAACGGCGCGGACACATTCGCCAGGATCGCCCGGACTTCCGCCGGAGAATAAATTTCAACCGCCGAAGGCGGCACCGTGAAGCGGTCAACCAAATCCAGTTCATCCCAATACTTCGGCAGGTAGCGCCGTCGAATGGCGTAGCGTGAGAGCGTGCGGAGCGCCGCGAGCCAGTTGTTTCGCGTGCGCGCGGCGGCGTCGAAAGACAGCAAAAACTCACGCACATCATCCGCGTAAAGTTCACCGATGGGGCGAGGGAACCGCTCCGCAAAACGCGTCAACAAAAGCCGCATCGTATCGTGATGCCGGCGCGAGCGGCCCAGCGTGGCGAGGTTCGCCAGATATTCGGCGACGATCACCGGAATGGGAGTGAACGGCTTGTAAATGACAGGACGCAAGCCGGGGATTTGGAGTGTATGAGGGTGTAGCATTCGGGCGAGTATGCTTACTCTGCTTTTCCGTGGCGAAGTTCGATTCCCGTTAGGGTCGCCATTCTATTTCCCCAATAATCTCGCTGGTTTTCCAGTCGTTGTTTCATAGAGTCCCTCGCCATGGACCTGTGGCCGAATTCAAATCGACTTCCCTGGAAACGCGCGCTCGGATTGGCGGTGTCTCTCCTGACGCTTTACCTGGTGTTTCGTCGCATCGACGTGGCTGCGCTCCTCCCGGTATTTCGGCAGATGCGCCCCGGCTGGTTCTTCGCCGCCGTGGCGCTGTTCGGGTTTGCCTGCCTCTGTGCCGGATGGCGCTGGCATCTCATGCTGCGTTTGACCGGCGTCCCGGTCCATCTTGGCGCCACGCTGCGCGTGTATTTCATCGGCCACGCTTTCAGCTTCATCCTCTTCGGCCCGGCGCTGGGTGACGTCGCCAAATCCGCGCTGTACGCGCGCTGGTATGCGCTGCCATTGCCGCCCGTCATTGCCGCGGCCCCATTGGATCGCTTGCTTGGGTTGGGTGGTTTGATGGGGTTTTGCGCGCTGGCTTTCGGGCTCGCGGCCGCCAGCGGCCTTGCTTCCACCGGATCCCCGGCTGGAGTAAACCTTTCACCCGCCCTGATCATCGCTGTGTTGGCGGCGGGAGCTTTGGCCTTGCTGGTGATCGTCCGTTGGCGGCCAGCCTCGGAATCTCCACTCGCGCGCACCTTCAAAGCCTTCGCCGAAGGCATGACGCGTCTGCTGGCGTCACCGCGTCTCGCCCTGCCGGGGTTGGTACTGGGCTTCGTGGTGCAGGCGGCCTCGTGCGGGTTGTTGGCGCTTTGTCTCAAAGCCGTCGTCACGGTTCCTTGTCCGTGGACCAAAATGCTCTGGACGTTTCCGGTGCTTGCCGCGATGAACGCCATCCCTTCCGTGAGCGGGTTGGGGGTGCGTGAAAGCGCGGCGCTGGCTTTGCTGACACTCTATGGAGTGCCGCCGGCCGACGCGGTGGTTGCTTCGCTGCTGGTTCTGCCCGTCAACCTCTTGCCCGTCGCGTTCGGCGGTTGGTTTCTCTGGCAGGGCGAAAAAACGTTCACCATCCAATCCGCCACCGCACCGACCCGCGTGGTCCTTGAAACGATCTCCATCGTGATTCCCACGCTCAATGAGGCTGGCGAACTGGCGGAAACCATCCGCCGCGCCCGCCTGGTGCCGGAAGTTTGCGAGATCATCGTGGCCGACGGCGGCAGCCAAGACGCCACCCGCGAAATCGCGGCGCAAGCCGGCGGCCGCGTCATTGATGCCGGGCGCGGGCGCGGCCGGCAATTGCGTGCGGGCGCGGCGACGGCGGTCGGCGATGTGGTTCTGCTGCTCCACGCCGACACCTGGCTGCCTCCTGAAACCGGACGGGCGATTCAAAATTGTTTGCGCGACCAGACGGTGGTGGGTGGCGGTTGTTGGAAAACTTTTCGGGACGGTTCGCCGATGTTGCGGGGATCGCTTTTCAAATGCGC
Organism: Verrucomicrobiota bacterium; assembly: GCA_043740915.1. GTDB lineage: Bacteria > Verrucomicrobiota > Verrucomicrobiia > Limisphaerales > JAYTXL01 > JAYTXL01. Next base: position 581 of record JAYUBJ010000069.1, on the reverse strand, counting down.
GTTCCGCCTGTTTCTCGCGCGGCGCGTGATGGCTGATCAAGCCATTTTCGTTCGACGCGAAATCCTTGAGGCAGTGGGTGGGGTTCCCGACCTGCCGTTGATGGAGGAGTTTGAACTCTGCCGCCGACTGCGGGGCGTGGGCCGGCTTGCTTTGGCCGACGCCACGGTGATCACTTCCGCCCGGCGTTTCGCGAGACTCGGGGTCGTGCGCACGTACGCGCGCATGTGGCGCGTGACTTTGCAATATTATCTGGGCACACCCCCGGCGAAACTGCGGCAGATTTACGAAAAAGAATAAGCCCGGACTCCGATATTGATTTGCCGCAAGAGAACGCAAAGAGCGCAAAGAAGAAATCGAAAGAGTGATTTCAGCGAGGATAAATCTGACCGCTTTTTTCCATTCAAAATCAGCCTGCGTTCCTTTGCGTTCTTTGCACTGCTATCCGGCAGAACCATCGTGCGCCAGGAGGATTTTGGTTTGGGGCGGCAGGTCGAAGAGGCGGGAAACTGGTGGAACAGAAGCAAACGAAGTGAACGAAGGTGGTTTTTTCCTTCGTTTCCTTTGTTTCCTTCTGTGAATC
>JAYUBJ010000068.1:0-8531 GCA_043740915.1 Verrucomicrobiota bacterium | reverse complement strand
TTCGTCAGGCCCGGCGCCTTCCCCGCGGCAATCAATTCGCGCAGCTTCAATACCGCGTCGCCGACGGGCACGATCCGGACCGCGTCCTGTCCCAATTTCTTGTTCAGCGTGTTGATCTGCGCTTCGAGCAGGTCGCGGAAGCGTTTGTTGGCGATGCGCACGATGTCGAGCGAGCGACCGTCGCGATCCTCGTTCGTCGCGACCTGCTCGCCGGGCAACCAGCCATCCCAAGGAGTCCACGAATGCTGCACCAGAAAGCGCATCTTCGGATTGTGCTGCAACCCGAGTTCAACGAAGCGGTCAATGCCCTCATCCGGCAGGTAAACGTGCGGCGACATCGTGAGCACGTCCACCTTGCCCTCGCGCAGCGCCGCCTTGGCCTGATTTTTTTCGTCCGGCAGGTCCCAATGCTGGATCACCTTCGAGCCGCCAATCATTTGCGCGCCGACCAACTGATGGCCCTCAATGCCCGCCGCCTTGGCCAGCACGGCCAATCGCGGCGCGACAAAGATGTGGAAGCTGTGCGCGGTAACAAACACGCGCTGACCCGAGACGGCCGGTTGGGTGTCGGCCGCCGGTACGGCGAGTGTGCTCGCGGCGAGGACGAGGGCGAGGAGTATCCGGATGGGAGTTTTCATAGGGCTGGGTTTGGTGATCATAAACTGCGGGTAAGATTGTTTGAGTGAACCAGTACAACAACTCCGAACTGGACATCTCTACTTTTGAGGCTTTTCTTTACCCTCAATGAGGGCAAAGGTTTCCTGAATTCTCGAAAACTTCTCCGCGTCCAGGTGTGTAACACTGCCGTCCTTGTTCTTCGTAAAGCCTTGAACGGGTTGTTCGTTTCCATCGAACACTAGCAGCGTTTCAAAAAAACCGTCACCGTCCTCATCACCTTCCTCGGCAACGATCTTCCCGTGATGATAATAGATGCGCATGGCACGCTTCTCGACTGGATAGGATGAGGAAGCAAAAGTCATCTCGCCATCTCGAAAAAGTTTTGAGGAAATAAAATCAATTTGCCCATCATCATGAAGACTGAGCTCTGCTTTTCTTGAGATCAGAATCTTGTCCTTAAACACCTCGGTGGTGCGCGTATATCTTCCGTTCTTTCGAGCTTCCGAGATTTTTGTCTCCGTCTGTCCAGCTGCAATGCTTGTCTTTTGATCCTGAGCAATCACAAATACCGACGCCAGAAAGAGCAACATTGAGACAATGATTGCGGTTATGGTTTTGGGCTTCATTGGGACTTCAGATTTAAGGTATCGCACACATGCCGGCACATTGAAAGTAGTGATGAGAAGAAAAGTTCACACCGGTTACTTGGAAACCCCCAGCGCCAGCGCGAGCGCGGTCGTCGCCCAACTGGCGGCGGCGATGGAGATGAACTGGTCCTTGCCGTGCGGGTATCCGGATTCGTAATAGGTTTGTATCGGCGTGCTCCGCGTCTGCACGTGCCACGATCCGTCGTCGAGCTGGATCAAGAGTAGATACTTCAATCCTTTGCGATAAACGGGATCGGTGGTCCCCACGCCGCCGGCTTGATGCAGGGCGACCAGCGCGGTGCCGGTGGCATAGGCGTCGCTTTCTAACTCAGCGAGTTGCGCCCAGCCGCCGTCCGCGCGTTGGGTCTGCAACAGGTCCTGCGTCGCGTGGCGAATTTCCTCCGCCGGTGCCCCGGCCACTTGCAGCGCGCGCAAACGCGAAGCGCGGTCCTCCGTATCTTGCGCCGGTGTTTTGATCAGCCATGGGCGGACCTGCCCGAACCGATGGTCAATCCGCTCGCGCTGCTGCGACGTCCCGAATGCCTTCAGGCCGCGCAGGGCGACGTGACTGGACGTGAACAAACTTTGCTCCGACGGCGGACGGCTCGATTGCGGCCGGTAATGTTCGAGGTCCTTCTGGAAGCGGAGCAAAAATTCGGCCACCGCGGAAGTCGTCTCGTCCGATTTCCAACCACCATTGGCGAGCGTCCACAGCGCGTAACCGGCGGTGTCGATCTGCCCACCCTGCCCTTGGCCGGCGAGGTAGTTGGTGCGGTTTTTCGTAAGAAAATCGGCGGTGAACTGGAGCAGTTTTTTGAGATTATCCGCATCCACTGTGAATCCACGTGCGCGGGCGGTGGTCAACGCCATGACGGGCAGGCCCAGATTGTGGCAGGTGAAACATTGCTGGCGCTTTTCCATCGAAACTTTCGCCGACATTTCCAAAAGTGGCAGCGACTTGGCCACGGCAACGCGGATGGTTGTGTCGCTCAGAGTAATGTCAGCGGCCTGAACCAACACTCCCGAAGTCATGAGCGCGAGGAGACTGATGAGCGCGTGGATTGAGCGCAGGTATTTTCGCATGGCAGTAAAACCTGAAGCTATCAGGGCCGGCGCAGGAGCTCAATCAAGTCGCGACCTCAAGTCGAACCGCGCATGACCGATCCGTCCGGCGCGGGCACCCTCATCCCCACTGAGGGAGGGAGTCCACGGCCTGCGAAGAACCGCGAATCATGCCCCTGAACCGCAGCGGAGGGCCGGTCTCCGACCCGGCCTGAACGAACCAGTCAACCCCAACGCGCCGGGTTGGAGACCGGCGCGCCGGTTCATGGAGAGGGTTGGGGTAAGGGGGAACGGTGGGATCCTTGGAACGAGCGTGCAAAAATCTGGAATGCGCCCGGGCGAGTGCTGAGGCCGGTCATCTCTGCGTACACCGCGAAGGCGACGCCCAACGGCCCGGCAAAAATGTAGGAGACGACGTGAGGAGTCTCTAATTTGCCATGCTGAAACCGGCGAGGTTAGAGACCCGTCACCTCGTCTTCTACAAAGAAAAGAGGGTTTCGCACTTCCGCCACGCGCTCGAACTCCACGATGCGTCTTGGACTGGTTCGGCAACCTGAAACTGGTCGCCGCTTGAATACCTGCACCCACCGGGCGTCAGTCAACGGCAGCCCAGCCCGACACCGGAATATATTTGAGGTTGAGCACGGAAGCTGATGCGCTAACCTGCCTTGCATATTCTGAATGAACTGTGTGTAGCCTGATGCTTAAACATTTTTTCCGCGACCAAACCGTTTCGGCGGTGGCCGCTGCGCTATTTTGGTGCGTCGGCTCGCTGTCCGCCGTGGAAGTGGACAAATCCAAATTACCGCCCGCCGCAGCGCATCCGGTTGACTTCATCCGGGACATCAAGCCTATCTTCGACAAGTCGTGCGTGCAATGTCATGGCGCCGAAAAACAAAAGGGCGGTTTCCGGCTCGACTCGCCGGCGGCGCTGAAAGGAGGCGATAATTACGCGCCGTCCATCGTGCCCGGCAAAAGCGCGGACAGCCCGTTGGTCCATTTCGTCGCCGGACTGGTGGACGACATGGTCATGCCGTCCAAAGGCGAGCGGTTGACGGCGGAACAGGTTGGCCTGCTCCGGGCGTGGATTGATCAGGGCGCGAAGTGGCCGGTGGCGGCGAACACCGTGGCCAAGGCGGAACACTGGTCGTTCAAACCGGTCGTGCATCCCGCGCCGCCGAAAGTCGCGAATCAACGCTGGCTGCGCAATCCGGTGGACAATTTTATTCTGGCGCGACTGGAGAAGGAAAAGTTGCCGACGACGAAAGAAGCCGGCCGCGTCACGTTGATCCGCCGGTTGAGTTTCGATCTGCTCGGCCTGCCGCCGACGCCGGAGGAGGTGGACGCGTTCGTCGCCGACAAAAGTTCGGACGCATACGAAAAACTCGTGGAACGACTCTTGGGTTCACCCCGTTACGGCGAACGCTGGGCGCGGCACTGGCTCGATGTGGTGCGTTTCGCCGAGAGCGACGGGTTTGAAACCAACCAACCGCGCCCGAACGCCTGGCCGTATCGCGATTACGTGATCCGCGCGTTCAACGACGACAAGCCCTACAACCAGTTCATTCTCGAGCAACTCGCCGGGGACGCGCTCGACGCGGACGCGGCGACCGGCTTCATTGTCGGCGGACCATGGGACCGCGTGAAAAGCCCGGACATTGGACTGACGTTGATGCAACGCGGCGACGAGTTGCACGACATGGTGAGCACGACGGGGAGCACCTTCCTCGGCCTGACCGTCGGCTGCGCACGCTGCCACAACCACAAGTTTGATCCCATTTCCCAAGTGGATTACTACGCCATGCGCGCGGTGTTTGCCGGCGTGCAACACGGTGAGCGCGCCCTCAAGTCGGTGGATTACCCCGACCGGATGAAGCGGGTCGAGGAATTGCGGCAGCAATTGAAGCCCGTGGAAATCGGGCTCGCGCAGTTCGAGCCGCTGGCCAATCTGGCCGCCAACATTTTTCTGGATGACGACACGCCGCTTACCTCCAATGCGAATGCACCGCGCGTGACGCAACTGGTTCCACGGCTCGGATTGGAACCGCACCGCGCCGGCACTGGACGGGGTCAAGCCGATGATCCCGGCGACGCCACCCGACTGCCCAATCTCGGCAAGGATTATTCTTTCTGGAGCAAGGTGGCGAATCGCGATGTCCTCGCCTGGGAACCAAAAGTGACCGGACGGTTCCGCGTCTGGGTGTCGTGGGGCTGCGGTTGGAGCACGCATGCGCCCGACGCGCGCTATGTGCTCGATCTGGACGGCAACCTTGAAACGAAGGATGACCAGATCGAAATTGCCCGGGTGGATCAGCGCAAGTTTGCTGACGGCGGCGACGAAGTGCCGGGCCAGCCGTTGTGGAGCGGGTTTTTCGATGCCGGCGTGCGTGAGTTGCGGCCGGAGAGCAAAATTATTCTGCGTGGCGGCGCCACCGACGCCTTTGTCACCGCGGACGTGCTGCTGCTGCAAGCGGTCAGCGGCGCGGAAACTGGATTGTCGGCAACCACGACGCCGGGGATTCGCGCGCCCGTAACCCGCGGTAAGAATGTGGAACGCTTTGCGCCGGTCGAGGCGAAGTTTGTGCGCTACACGATTTCGGAGACCACGCAACTGGAACCGTGCCTCGACGAGCTGGAAGTTTTGAGCGCGGGTTCCGCACCACGCAACGTGGCGCTGGCCAGCGCGGGAACGAAGGCCACGGCTTCGAGCACACTTCCGGGCTACGAGATCCATAAATTGGAACACATCAACGACGGGCTGTACGGCAACGATCGCAGTTGGATTTCCAACGAACGCGGCAAGGGCTGGGTGCAATTGGAGTTTCCCCGCGCCGAAACCATTGACCGCGTGGTGTGGAGCCGAGACCGCGACAACGTGCCGCGCTACAACGACCGTGTGCCGACGAATTACAGAATCGAAGTTTCGACCGATGGCCAGAACTGGAAGCAGGTCGCATCGTCGGCGGATCGGCTGTCGTCGAATTCAAAGAACAAGGCGGGGGCAATCCCGACCATCGCCGGCCTGTCCGCGGACGAAGCGGCGCGGCTCAAGGAACTGGTGCAACAACGGCAGCAGCTCGAATCGAAAATCAAGGAGGCCACCACTACGCCGATGGTTTACGCGGGGAACTTCGTGAAACCCGAGACCACGCACCGGTTGCATCGCGGCGACCCGATGGAAAAACGCGAGCCGGTTGCGCCGGGCGCGGTGGCGGAGTTCGGCGCAAAGCTGCAATTACCCGTCGATGCGCCGGAGCAGGAGCGCCGGGTCGCCCTGGCCAAATGGATCGCCGATCCGCAGCACCCGCTGACCGCGCGCGTCATGGTGAACCGCATCTGGCAACATCACTTTGGCGAAGGTCTGGCCAGCACCCCGAGCGATCTCGGTTTGAATGGCGCGCGCCCCACGCATCCCGAACTGCTCGACTGGCTCGCCAGCGAATTCGTGGCGCACCAATGGAGCGTGAAGGAAGTCCACCGGCTGATTTTACTTTCCAGCACGTACCGGCAGGCCAGCACGCCGAATGCGAAATCGCTCGCGGTGGACGCGAGCGGCCGGCTGCTGTGGCGTTTTCCGCCGCAGCGGCTGGAGGCCGAGCCGATCCGCGACGCCATCCTCGCCGTCACAGGCAAGCTCGATTTGCGCGCGGGCGGACCGGGCTTTGATCTCTTCGAGGTGAACAGCAACTACGTGAAGGTTTACAGCTCACGCAAGGATTTCGGTCCGACAGAATTCCGCCGCATGGTCTATCAGAGCAAACCGCGCATGCAGTTGGACGACACGTTTGGGACGTTCGACTGCCCGGATGCCGGACAAATTGCGCCGCGCCGCACCCGCTCCACCACCCCATTACAGGCGCTTAATTTACTCAATAGCCGGTTCATGGTGCAGCAGTCGGGATTTTTTGCGGAACGCGTCCGGCAGGAAGCCGGTGCGGCTGTCAAAGCCCAGGTCACCCGGGCGTTCAGGCTGGCGTTCAATCGTCCGCCCGCCGCCGAAGAACTGGCCGCATCGGAAAACCTGGTGCGCGAACAGGGCCTGATCATTTTCTGTCGCGCATTGCTGAATGCGAACGAGTTCATCAATATTTTCTAACACTGCATGAACCTCGAAATCCTTTCCCACGCCGGTCGCCGCCTGTTGAATCGCCGTTCGTTTCTCCAACACGCGGGCACGGGCCTGGGCGGGATCGCCCTCACCACCCTGCTGGCCGAACAGGGCTTGCTTGGAGCCGATGATGCACGCGGACCCATTCGTCCAATCATTCAGCCCGACCATCCCCTGGCGCCGCGCGTGCCCCATTTCACGGCCCGGGCCAAACGCGTCCTGCTCATCTTTTGCTCCGGCGCGGTCAGCCATCTGGACACCTGGGATTACAAGCCGGAACTCATCAAGCACCACGACCAGCCGATGCCCGGTTCGGACAAGCTCATCACTTTCCAGGGCGAGAACGGCAACCTCATCAAATCGCATTGGGAGTTCAAGCCGCGCGGGCAGAGCGGCAAAATGATCTCCGACCTGCTGCCGAACCTCGCCGCGCTGGCCGACTATTTCTGCTTCGTCCATTCGATGACCGCGAAGAGCAACACCCATGGCCCGGCGGAAAACCAGATGAGCACCGGTTACACGCTCGATGGTTTCCCCAGCGCCGGCGCGTGGGTCAGCTACGCGCTCGGCAGCGAGTGCGCGGACTTGCCGGCGTTCGTCGCCATTCCCGATCCACGCGGCGTGCCCCAGGCGGCGTCGAACAACTGGAACTCCGCTTTTCTCCCCGCCGTGTTCCAGGGCACCGCGTTCAACGCCGACAAACCGATTGCCAACTTGCAACGCCCGCCGGAAATCAGTGAAGCCGCCGAGCTGTCCACGCGTGATTTCCTCAAGCTGCTCAACGACCGGCATCTCAAGCAGCATCCCGGCGACACGGACTTGAGCGCGCGCATTGCCAGCTACGAACTGGCGGCGAAGATGCAGTTACGCGCGGCGGAGGTCGCCGATTTGTCGAAGGAAAGCGCTGCCATCCGCGCGAGCTACGGCCTCGATGACGCGAACAAAATCAAAGCCGGCTTCGCGCGAAACTGCGTGCTGGCTCGGCGACTGTTGGAACGCGGCGTGCGCTTCGTGCAACTTTTCAACGGCGCGTACGCCATGGGCGAAGGGGTCGGCAATTGGGATGGCCACAAAACCCTCAAGGCCGATTACGACCGGCACGGGCCGATCCTCGACCAACCCTGCGCCGCGCTGTTGAAGGATTTGAAGTCGCGCGGGCTGCTCAACGACACGCTCGTGGTGTGGACCACGGAGTTCGGGCGGATGCCGACGTTTCAAAAAGGCTCCTCCGGCCGCGACCACAACCCGAAAGGCTTCACGGTCTGGATGACTGGCGCAGGGGTGAAACGCGCCTTCAGCTACGGCGCGACGGACGAGTTCGGCTATCAAGCGGTGCAAAACGTCACGACCATTTACGATCTACACGCGACGATTTTGCATCTCCTCGGCCTCGACCACGAGCGGCTGAGCTTCTACCACAACGGCATTGAACGCCGGCTCACGGACGTCCACGGACACGTGATCAAGGAAGTGCTGGCTTGAGCATCGGGGCTGCCCCAAACTGTGCGCAATGCTCCATGGCTCTTGAGCGACTCACCATTTTTGTCAAAGCGCCGCGAGCGGGCGCGGTGAAAACCCGGCTCGCACAACGCATCGGTTCCGAAGCCGCCGCGGCCGCGTACCGCGCGCTGGTGGCCACCCTCCTGCAAAACCTCGCCCTGATTTCCGAAGTGGAACTGCGTTTCGCGCCGGATGATGCCGCCGGCGAAATTGAACCTTGGCGAAGAGCATCCTGGCGCGTCCGACCGCAGGGCCAGGGCGATTTAGGGCAGCGTATCATATGCGCTTTCGAGCATATGTTCGCCGACGGAGCACAGCGCGTTGTCATCATCGGCTCGGATTGTCCCAGCGTCACCGCGCTAGACATTGCGGACGCGTGGAAGGCGTTGTTGGAGCACGACGTCGTGCTTGGCCCCGCAACCGATGGCGGGTATTGGCTGATTGGTTTGCGTTCACCACAACCGGCACTGTTTCAAAATATTCACTGGAGCACCGACGCCGTGCTCCGTGAAACGCAAGACCGGGCACGCGCGGCAAATCTGTCCGTCCATCTGCTGCGCAAACTCTCCGATGTGGACACGCATGCGGATTGGCTG
>JAYUBJ010000067.1:0-2580 GCA_043740915.1 Verrucomicrobiota bacterium | reverse complement strand
CATCCAGCCGGCCGTTGAAGTTGTCGGCGAAAACGACCGAGCGCTCGGCTTTGCCATCCGTGCCGGGGTAAATCAATTTCACGCGATCGGATTCTTCGGTCAGGCCTTTCACGTCGTATTTCTTAAACAACTTGTCGAGGTCGGCGGTGGATTTGGCCGCGAGTTCCTCATCGAGCCAGTCCATGTGGCCGCGGATGTCGGTCACGCCCTTGTGCAGGCGGAAAGTTTCCACGACATAGATGCGGCCCTGCTCGTCGAAACAAAACGCCACGGGATTGGCGAGGTGCGGTTCGGCGGCGATGAGTTCGACTTTCATTCCCGCCGGCACCTTGAATTTCTTGAGGGCCAGTTCGCCTTCGTTGGAAGCCTCGGCGATTTTGGGTGCGTTGGACTTGCCGGTCGGCAATTCCGGCGCTGGCGAGGAGCGGGAAAACAGGAGCACGCCCGCGAGAAAAAGGCCCCCGCGGGAGGCGAAACCAAATCGAGTTTTGAGCATAAGCGCCAGATAGTAGTCACGCTGCGAAAGAAGAATCAAGGGGCGAAGATTTGGTTTTAAGCCACTTGTTCCGGCTTGCAGCTTGGCCAAATCCGGTCATCTTCCTTGAAACCATGCGCGACAAAACTTTCAAGCTGGCGTTGGTGCAAATGGCGGTCACGCCCGGAGCCAAGGCGGACAACCTGCGGCGCGCCACCGAGCGGATCGCCCAAGCCTCGGTCAACGGCGCCAAGGTCATCGTGCTGCCCGAGGCCATGAATCTGGGCTGGACTCATCCCTCGGCCAAAACCGAGGCCGACGCCATTCCAGACGGCCCGGCCTGCGCCCAACTCCGCGCCGCCGCGCGCCAACATCGCGTCCATGTCTGTGCCGGTTTGGTCGAGCGCGCGGGTGAAACCATTTATAACGCCGCCGTTTTGATTGATCCCGCCGGCGAAGTCATTCTGCATCATCGCAAATTGAACGAACTCGAAATCGCCCAGGATCTGTACGCCCAAGGCGACCGCTTGTCCGTGGCCGCAACGCCCTGGGGAGTTTTCGGAATCATGATTTGCGCGGATGCGTTTGCGCGCGGCCAGGGGGTGAGCCGCACCTTGGGTTTGATGGGCGCGGGGATTATTCTTTCGCCATCGAGCTGGGCCGTGCCGGCCAATCACGACCAGCAGAAGGAGGCTTACGGCCAGCTCTGGCTGGACAATTATCAACCTGTGGCGCGCGACTACCACCTCTGGATCGCCGGCGTCAGCAATGTCGGCGGCCTCACCGAGGGCCCGTGGCAGGGCCGCAAATGCATCGGCTGCTCCCTGGTCATCGGGCCGAAAGGAAACGTGGTGTTACGCGGGCCGTACGGTGAAAACGCAGACACGATCCTGTACGCGGATGTCCAGTTGGAGCCGCGTCCGGCGCGGGGCGACGGCTGGGAAAAAGTCTGGCGACCCTGAGCGGATTTCTGGCCTTATATTTTGTGCCTTTTTGTGCCTTTTTGTGGCAATTCCTCGACGGTGTTGAGGATGACAAATTGCTTGTTGCCCGTCCGACCCTCCGATTCAATCACGGTTAAACATTTATCAAAATCTATGAGCGCTGAACAACGTCTGCTGGAACTCAAACTCGAACTTCCCACCGCACCCAAACCGGTCGCGGTTTATAAATCAGTGGTCATCGTCGGCAACCTCGCCTACGTCTCGGGCCATGGCCCCTTGAAGTCGGACGGCACCATGATCACGGGCCGCGTGGGCGCGGAACTGGATCTCGCCGGCGGCCAGGCGGCGGCGCGGCAGGTTGGTCTGGCGATTCTGGCGACGCTGCGTTCACAGTTGGGCAGTCTCGACCGCGTGCAGCGTCTGATCAAAACGCTGGGCATGGTGAACAGCGCGCCCAATTTCTACGACCATCCGAAAGTCATCAATGGTTTCAGCGAATTGATGGCCGAAGTGTTTGGCGCGGAAAACGGCATCGGCGCCCGCAGCGCCGTCGGCATGGGCCCGTTGCCGGGAAATATCGCGGTGGAGGTTGAGGCGATCTTCGAGTTGAAATAGCAGGCGTCAGGGCTTCAACCGCGCGCCCATTTGACTTGTGCGGCGTTTTGATGAAGTGTCGCCCATGATCCCGACGCCAACGAAGAAGCCGACTTCTGCTGAGTTTGCCGTTCTGATTTTGTTCACCGCTGCGCTCTTGATCATCTTGGGCGTCGTCGCCTTGGTGATGGGTTTCAGAGCGCCCGCCGAGAAGCATGCGCTGGCAGTCGCGCTGGAATCCGGCGGAGCCTGGACTTTGGGAATTGGCGCCACCATCGGCATCGGCTTCTGGTTATTTCGCCGATTCGCCGACTGACAGCGGCGTATGAAAACGTGGCCAATCGAAGCGCTCAAGCCGAATCGGTTATAGCACGACTCGCAGGTGGGTGAGCTGCCCCGCGCCGGTACCGCCGGCAGTGCCGGTGCTGCTGGTTGGATGGAGGATCGCGGAAAACTATTGGCGTTGAATACACGAACCAGCCGTTGTGTCTTAAAAGTTATGCTCAGACATGACCCCAAGCCACCCGTTGGGCTCAGGTGGAGTTCCCACCGCAACTTGTATCTGCT
>JAYUBJ010000066.1:0-8551 GCA_043740915.1 Verrucomicrobiota bacterium | reverse complement strand
ATTCTCCTCGCCACCGTCAAGGGCGATGTGCATGACATCGGCAAGAATATTGTCGGGGTCGTGCTCGGGTGCAACAACTACGAGGTGATTGACCTTGGCGTGATGGTGTCATGCGAAAAGATTCTCCAAACCGCCATCGAGCAAAAGGTCGACATCATCGGCCTGAGCGGACTGATCACGCCTTCGCTCGATGAGATGGTCCACGTCGCGAAGGAGATGGAGCGGCAGGGATTCAAAGTGCCGCTGCTCATTGGTGGGGCGACCACGAGCAAGGCGCACACGGCGGTGAAGATCGCACCCGGCTTCAGCCAGCCGGTGGTGCATGTTCTCGACGCCAGCCGCGCGGTACCGATTGTCGGCAGCCTGATTAGCGCCGCGCAAAAGCCCGCCTTCGTCGAATCGACACGTGCTGAATACGAGCGCATTCGCAGCCAGCACGCGGGTAAAACCGTGAAGCTCCTCCGTCTTGAGGAAGCGCGCCAGCACGCGCCGAGTTTTGACTGGGCAACCACGGAAATTCCGCAGCCGGAATTCACCGGTGGGCGGGTGCTCAAGGATTTTCCACTCGCGGAGCTCGTGCCGTTCATCGACTGGTCGCCTTTTTTTCACACCTGGGAATTGCGCGGTCGTTACCCGGCCATTCTCCAGCACGAAAAATACGGTGAAGAGGCGCGCAAACTCTTCACCGACGCGCAGCAGCTCTTGCAACAGATCGTCAACGGCAAACTGATTGCCGCCTCCGCCGTTTATGGATTTTTCCCAGCCAACGCGGTGGGCGACGATGTGGAACTCTACACCGACGCCACGCGCCAGCATTTGTGCGCCACGTTCCATTTCCTCCGCCAACAAATCGAGAAGCCGGATGGCCAGCCCAGCTTCTGCCTCGCCGACTTCATTGCTCCCAGACCCCAGACCCCAGACCCCAGACCTGATCACCTGGGCGCCTTCGCCGTCAGCACGGGATTCGGTCTCGACGAATTGGTGAAGAAATACAAAGCCGACCACGACGATTACAACGCCATCATGGCCGAGGCGCTGGCCGACCGCCTTGCCGAGGCTTTTGCCGAGTGTCTGCACCAGCGGGCGCGTGGGGAGTGGGGCTTTGGCCGGAACGAGAACCTTTCCAAGGACGATCTTTTGGAGGAGAAATATCGCGGCATCCGCCCCGCCGCCGGTTATCCCGCATGTCCCGACCACACTGAAAAAGCAACGTTGTGGAAGCTGCTCGACGTGGAGGAACTAACCGGGATCAAGCTCACCGAAAGTTATGCGATGTGGCCCGGATCAAGTGTGAGCGGACTCTACTTTGCATCTCCCGAGTCGAAATATTTCGCCGTCGGCAAACTGGGCCGTGACCAATTAATTGATTACCACGTCCGCAAAGGAATGACTTTGGAAGAGGTCGAACGCTGGCTCGGCCCGTGGCTGAATTATGATCCCGGTCAGCAGCATATCCCGGCGAACGTTCGCGTGGCTTGCGCTTGCGGCCGGCCGCACTAACCTTGGGCCCATCGGAGGCGGTGTCCCCGTAGCGCAGGCCGTCCTCGGCGGCGAGTCTCGGCGGCGTCCCGCCGCGCGCAGGAACCCGGGGCGCGGACGCCCCGTGAACTCGCAGCCGGGGACGGCTGCGCTACACCCGCATGAGCCCCGGGGCTGCGTACGGGCCGAGGGCAGCGCTGATTTTACTTGGCGTTACCGCCGCCAAGCGTTACTTCATTCGACTTGAATTATGTCTGAACACGGCGTTCCTCATCACGCGGCAAACGCGGAACAGAAGAAAATCGGCATTGCCATCGCGATCATTGCGGTGGTGGTGGCGGTGGTCACGGCGCTGGCCAACAACGAGGCCAACAAGATGATCGTGAAGGAGGTTCAAGCCTCCAACAAGGAGGTGAAGGCCTCCAATGGCTTCGCCTGGTATCAGGCCAAACGGCAGCGTAGCTATCTCAACGACCTGGAGATTAAACGCATTGATTTTGAACTGGCCGGCAGCGCCAACGAGGCGCAGCGCAAGCTGCTGGAGGGACAGCAGGCCAGGCTCACGGCCAAAAACGCCGAATACGAAACGGAGGGAAAAGCCATCATCGCTGACGCGGAGACGGATCGAGCCAGCGCGGAGGCCGATCGCACCACCGCCAACAACGCCGCGCACAAACATCACCGGTTCGAATATGCGGAAATCCTGCTGCACATCGCCGTCGTGCTGTGTTCGTTGACCCTGCTGACTGATCAGAAGCTGTTTTACCGTTTGGGGTTGGCGGCCACCGTGGGCGGTGTGATCCTTACTATCGCCGCCTTCAGCATCACACCGCACACGCCGGGCGAGCCCTCATCCTCGTCAGCTCCGCACGTCCCTCCGCAATAGTGAGCGCATCGGGAAGCGAATTAAACGCAAAGATCACAGCGCGGCGGAGCCGCAATTAACGAGCTGTGGAGTGCGGTGACTTGTCACCGCTTTGCGCAGGCGACTCGTCGCCGTCGAACCACCGTACGCTTGGACAGAATCCGAGCCCCTACTCCGAGTCGGGGCTCTGCTTGGCCGACCAGTCGGCCGAGCGGCGAAAGCGGTGACGAGTCACCGCACTCCAAAATCCTCGCGCCGCGCGAAGGTTCGCACCGATAGCAGTGCACTGCTCGCAAAGATCAAACTGAGTTCCTTGTCTGCGGTTAATTTCGTCGGCTCGCAAGCTTTCCCCGGCGGCCGGTTTTATGGGGCGGCGGTTTTCTGCTCATACAACCGCGCGAGTTCCAACAGCAGTGCTTCCAGTTGGCGGTAATATTCCGCCTCGGCCAAATCCTTTTTTGTGTCGCGCAATTTGGCGATGCTGATTTCCAACGCATCCCGTCGGGCGCGAACCGGGGCCGGCAATTTCAATTCTGACGCACTCCTTACGAGATGAAACTGATGCGCGCGTAATCCGTCGAGCGCCGCGCCGTCCTGCGCGCGTTTCACCGCCCGGATGCCGCGAAACCAATCGGCGGGTGTGCCGAGACCATCACCGTTGTCGTCGAGCAAAGCGTGCTCGGTGGCGAGGCGGCCCTCGGTCTTGTAAAAATCCGCGACGCGATGAGATGCGGTCAAAAATGCCTCTAACAGCGAAGTCTGGCCATCCTTGTCGAGGTCAGCCTGCGGATCCGCGACGGCCTCCGCGAGGAACTGGCCAAAGCGGGCGTAGTTTTGTTCATTGCCGCTCCGGGTGGCGGTGATGACCACGCGCCCGGGCGCAGACAATATTTTTAGAAACGGGCCGCTGGCAGAGGCGCAGTTGATCACCGCGACCGGCCGGCGAAACTGTTGCATCCAGACCGCGAGTTCCGCCGCCGACAAATCATCGCCGCGCAAATTGAATTTGGCTTCCTTGCCATCGAACGTTCCATGCCCGAGGAGCACCAGCCACAACTCATTCGGGCTTTCCCTCGGTTCTTCCGCGAGGGCCTGCTTCAGACGGTCGTGGTCGCTGGTCTCGCCGCCGCGATTCGAACCGATGCTGATCAACTTCACGCCCGCCGTGCGGCCCGCTTTCTCCCAAAGTCCTGCCGAGCTTTCGAAACTGTGGCCAAATTCTTCCTCGCCCGCCGCGCCGGTGACGATGATGAGCGTAGCCACATTGTCGGAAGGGTTGGTCACCGAATCCGCCTGCACCATGCCGGTGCTCATTAACAAAATGCCGAGGATTAATTGTCTCACGCCATTCCTTTCCGCCGCCGCAGGCCCCATTCGGCGACAAAACAAGCAAGGGCAAACATAAATACGGCCGAGGTATGCCACAGCGGCGAGCTAAAAGTTTCCGTGACGGGCGCCTTGCGGCTGGGGAGACTATCGGCAAAATCTGATAATTTGGCGGCGGCGATAATTTCCCCGCCCGTTTTTCGTGCAATCTCCTCGAGCAAGGAGCGGTTGGGTTTCAGTGAACGAAATTCCTCCGCGGCCAGATCCGTGGCCCAGCCGATTTCCGCGCGCCCCACCTCGGCGCCGACCGCATTGGTGACGGTGGCCTCGGCCAGATACCCGCCCGTGTCGCGCGGCACGTAGGTCGCTTGATAGAGCCCGGGCTCGTTCAGCGCCGGCTCGGTGTTGAGCCGCAGGGCGACCCCGTTGGTCCCACCGTTCACGAGCGGTTGGATTTTCAGCGTGACTGAGACGTTGTCGAGCGGCTGGAATTTTGCGTCCCGCACGCGGACCTGCAACTGCACCGGCTGGTTGGGATCGCCGCGCTGATGTTCAGCCACCAGCTCGATGCGGCTCGGAACGTCCGCGACCAGCCAGCGAATCATCTGGCGCCACGCCTTGTCCATGTCATGGTGCGCCTCCGCGTCGCGCAATCCCCAATGCCAGAAATCGCCAAGCGTCAGCGCCGCGCTGCGGCCATGGCCAAATCGCTGCACGACCAGCGCCGGGTAGGTGTTGCCGGCGGTGTCCGTAACGGTGGCGATGAGGCTGGCACCGGGTTTGATTTCCCGCACCGGGTTCATCACAAGGAAGGGTGGCATGTTGTCGAGCCGGGATTTTTCATCCACTTCATTTTTGCGCAGCCGCGCCCACGGCTGCAGCCAGCCTTCGCGCGTGAGCGAGAGGCGCAGTTTCCCCGGCGGCCTCGCTTCTGCCGCCTGATCGAGGTAAACCGGCAGCAGGTCGCCGATGGGTGTTCGTTGGAATTTGCCCTGCTGCAGTGATTCCATGCCGCCGAGCATCAGAAAGCCGCCGCCCCGCTCGGAGACGAAGCGCTGCAGCAACAGCATCTGGTCTGGCGTGAAAAACTCGGCCTCCAAATCGTCGAGCATGACCGCGTCATAACCGTAAAGCTCCTCGGCGGTTTTGGGAAAGCCGCCGCTTAACTCCGCGGCGTCGCGGGTGTTGAGCCGGATGAGCACCGGCTGGTCGTAACGCTCGACCTCCTCCTTGGACTGGTTGCCAAAGCCGCGGAAAAGCGGGTTGCTCGATTCGCCGACCCGTCCCCGAAAATCAAATTTTGGTTCGCGCTTGGCGATGCGGATCAGGCCGACGAGCTGGAGTTGGTCGTCCTCGTCGATCGCGCGGTGGAGAAATTTGTATTCCCAATTGGGCCGGCCGGAAACATAGAGAATGCGATAGGGTCCGCGACCGCGGTCCACGACGAGCACCCGGCTGTTATTGGCCAGGGTTGCCTCGCTGGAGATTTTCGGATTCGCAAATTGTTCCAGTTCGCCCTGCGCCGAAACCCGCAGGCGATAGAAAGAAACCCCGGCTTTTTCCGGCCGCATCTGGAACCGGAACGCCAGCGGTTCCCCGTCCTTCACCGCATCCAAAGTTTGTTCCTCAAGTTTTTTCCCGGAGCGGTCGAGCAATTGCGCCACAATTTTCGCGCCCGGGTAGCCGGTGGCCGTAACATCAGTCTGAATCGACACCGGGGCGTCTTCAAACGCCGTCTGGCTGACGGTAACATTTTGAATGGCGATGTCTTTGATCGGCTCATCACTGCCCATGACTACCGGATAAATCGGCGGCAACCCGGAAAGGTCTGGCAGGGCGCCTGTGATGTCCGTGGCATTGCCGTCGGTGAACAGGAGCACGCCCGCCAGCGGCCGGCCTTTGAACCGCTCAGCCAGGGTGTGCAGCGCCGCGCCGAGGGAGGTGGCGCGTCCATCGAAGACCAGTTCCGCAAATTGTTCGGAGGGTTGCAGCCGCGCGTCGAACACATAGCGCCGGACTTGATAATTCTCATCAAGCCTGGCCTGCCATCCCGTCCGGTCAGTGGTGAGCAATTGGTGGAGCGATTCACCCCGGCTCTGGAGTTGGCCGCGGTCGTGGATCTGCATGCCCTGGCTGTTGTCCGCGACGATGGCGAAGAAGTTGGCGCCCGGCTTCGCCCGCTGGCCAGCCCAGTACGGTTCCAGCAGGCACAGCGCGAGCGTGGCGAAGCCCAGGGTCTTGAGCAGGAAACAGGCAGTACGAATTCCCTTGTCCGCCGGGGCCGAACGATACCCCCAAATCAAAACCAGCAACGCGATGACCAATAACCCCGCCGCCGGAACCAACCAGTCACGCCCGGAAAAAAATAACGTCGCCAGCCCCATCACTGCTCGCTTCCCAATTGTTCGTAATAGCGGCGCACCAGTTCAGAGAATTTGTTCGGTACCGGATCGCGGTCAATGGGGACGAGCGTTTCCTTGGTGCTTTCGCGGCGGGCCAGTTCCTCAGTGAGGCGGTTGCGAATTTCCACGAGCGGGCCGGAGATCTGCAATTTCACCACCGTCCAGTCGGGCTTCTTGCCATCCTTCCGCGCTTCGGTGCGGATCTTGCGGGCCCGCTCGCGAACCCGCGCGACTTCGTTGCGCAGATCGGGCAGGTCGATCATTTCCTCGACATCCCGCAGGCGATCCGTCCAGGGGCCATAATCGTCACCATAAATCGGCCCCCAGCCCGCGACGGCGCGACCGTTGTCCAAATAGTTGGCCAGACCACCACGGTGATTGGCACCCCCGCCCGCGTTCCCACCACCACCACTTTCCGCCAGACTATTCCGTTGCGGCGAACTTCTGCGCTGAGCTGAACCGGACTTGGAATCCGATCCGCCATTTGCCTCGCCAGGAGTAGTGCCACCGCCGGCCGGGCCGGCGGCGTTCGGTTGGGGTTGGCTGGAGGGCGGGTTGCCTTCGGTGGAAGGCGAACCTCCCGGTGGTGGCGACGCTTGAGCGCCTTTTCCCGGTTGATCGCCGCCTTTTTCGGCGGCCTTTCTGGCTGGTTGATCCGCCTTCGATTCAGCACTGGGCGGTTTCGCGCCACCGATTTGATCCGCAGCCTTGCCGTCCGCTTTCTCACCGCGGGAGTTCGCGTCGGGATCGGCCTGGGCCAGTTCCTGGTTGATCTGATCGTTCAAACTGTCCAGTTCCTTGCGGGCCATCCGCAGCGATTCCGTATCATCACCCAGGACGCTCTCGGCCGCGTGCTCGACACCGCGCTTCAAATCCTCGATCCCCGCACGGGTGCGCTGCTCCAGCCGTCCGGCCTGAAACGAATTCCCCGTACGCAACAACTCGGCCGTCGTTTCCAGCGATTTGTTGCCCCCTTCATCCGCGGCTTTTTTAAGCAGGTCATAAGCGGTCTGCGTCATCTTGCCCGTCTGTAACAATTCATCGGTGGTCTCTTTCAAGTTCTTCGCCTCGCGCTGGCTATGGTTGCGGATGGCGTCGTAAAGCTGTTTGTGCAGCAACGGCTCCACGGACTCGGCCTTCTCGGTGACTTGCGTCGCTTGCTCGAGCAAACTGCCCAGCCGCTTTTTCTGTTCATCAAGTTCATTCGAGAGCTCCTTCTTGTCGACGGATTCGACGAGGCTTTTTCGCTTGGGTTCCGCCGAACTGTCCAGTTTCTTGCCGATCTCCTCCTGTTTCTGCGCCAGCTCGCGGGCAGCCGCTCGAATCTGATTCATCTCCTCGGCAAACTGGTTCGAATTCTTTTTGCGAAAATCATCGCGCAATTGTTGCAGCTCGCGCTGCGCCCGGGTGCCGGACGTCAACGCCTTGGGCACCGCGCCCTGGTCCATCGCCTCGGAAGCCTGCTGCACTTCGGACCGGGTCTGTTCGAGTTGCTGGCGCGACTCAGCCATGCGCGACTGATTCTCCGGCTTGTCCATGCGCTGCTTCAATTCGTCGATGTCCGCGAGCATCTGCTGCTCCTCTTCCCGCAACCGCTTCAATCGGCGGCGGACATCCTCGCGTTCCGGCTCGTCTTTGGCCTCCTGCAGGGCGGACTGGAGTTCCTTCAGCCGCTCATTTACGTCTTGCTGGCGCTGCGCCAGTTCCCGCAACCGGTTCGAAACCTGCAACTGCTCGCGCTGTTCCGGATTTTTCTGCGACGCCGCCTCGCGCTGCTTCTCGTAGCGGTCCTCCGACATTTTCATGTCGAGTTGGTCGATCTGCCGCTGGTTGGCCTGGTCGCCGCCCGCGCTGCTGCCGCTGCGACTGCGGTTTTGCGAAACCGAATATTCGCGCGACGCCAGCTTTAGCAACGCCTGATACGCCGCCTGCTCGGCCGCCAGCGCCAGCGGCAACGGCGTGGGTGAATTGGTCGCCTCCGATAAACGCGCCAGCGCCTTTGCCATTTCCTTCGTCACCTCGCCCAGCCTTGCCTGGATGCGGGGATCCGGGGCTTCCTCCTGCATGGCCTGCGCCTGTTCAAGCGCCTGCTCCTGCGATTCCGCCACCACCGGCGCATCCTTGCGGTACCGGGCCGTGACGTTCGTGCCGGTCTCCGACCGCTGCAATTTCCAGGTGGCATTGATGATCTGCTTCTGCAACTCGGCCAGCTTCGTCGCCTTGTTTCCCGGCGGCGGTTGGCCGCCTCCTTCGCCCTCCTGCGCCTGGCTCTCCCGAAAAATTTCTTCGAAGGGCCGCACTTCGGCAAAATACATGTCGCTCGAGGTGCGGCGGACTTTCCCATCAGGCCCGATGTCGTCGGCCCATACGAAATAGGAAATCAACTGTTCCGGTTGCGCGGCCAAATCTTCGAGTTTCAGCACGTAATTGAGCGACCGCTTTTCCTTGGCGGGTGCCGACTGCCCCAACTCGATGTATT
>JAYUBJ010000065.1:0-2584 GCA_043740915.1 Verrucomicrobiota bacterium | reverse complement strand
CGCTGACGATGAGGATGTTCGAGTGGCTCACGCAAAGGACCAGGCAGTCGTGGTGGAAAATCGAACCGGATTCGCGCCCACTTGGCAATGCCGGAATTGCGCGATTTCGGCGCGATGGCGCAAATTGCGCTCGACGAACCGGGGCGCCCGGATAGAATGCCGTGGTGAGCAACTCCAGATCCATTGGCCAGTCGGAGGGGGGATTGACCTGAGCGTATTGGTGTTAACATGAACCTGTCGGCTCAAACTAATCCCATGGCGCCACTCCCAGTTGACGCTCCGGCCCCGGGACGGCGCACGCTCTTAATCGTCGATGACGAGGAGGGGCCGCGCCAGTCGTTGCGGATCGTGTTTGAGGGGAAATACGACGTGCTCCTGGCGGCGAGCGGTGCGCAGGCCCTGGAGCTGGCCCGGCACCACCCGGTGGACGCCGCCGTGCTGGACATCCGCATGGCGGGCCTGTCGGGTGTCGAGGTGCTGGGCGAACTCAAGCGGCATGATCCCACCATTGAAGTGGTCATGCTCACCGCTTTTCAAACATTTGAAACCGCGCAGGGGGCGCTGCGCCTGGGGGCCTGCGACTACCTCACCAAACCCTTTGAGCTGGCCGCCATGCGCGAGGCCGTCGCCACCGCGATGCAGCGCAAGTCGCTTTCGGAGCAGATCAGCCTGAACAGCCGCCGGCTGCGGGCGCTGGAGGAGGAACTGCACGTCGAGAAAATGCGCGAGGAGATTGCGCGCACCGAGGGCGACATCTACGCCAGCGTCATTCACGACTTGAACAGCCCGATCACGGTCATCTCCGGTTTCGTGGAGTTGATCAACGAGAGCATCGCCGCCGTCCAACGCCTGGAAGGCGAGCCCCTGGCGGAAGTGCGGCACCATCTGGCGCACATCACGCGGCAGGTCACCAAGTGCATTGATATTTCGCGGCGCTATCTCAGTTTTTTACGCCACCGTTCCTCAGGGGAAAGTTCCGTCAACGCGAACCAGATCTTGAACGATTTGGGGGAGTTGCTCAAAGTGCATCCGAAGCTGAAGCAAAATCAACTCGTCGTCCGGCCGCTGCCCGTGGATGTGACCCTGGCCATCAATGGCACCGACCTGCTGCAAATCCTGTTGAACCTGGCGATCAACGCCCTCCAGAGTTCCGCCCAACCCCACCGCGTGGAGGTGCATGGTCGCCTGTTGACGCAACCGTTGGAGCCGGCGCTTTTTCGGGAGGACAGCCAGCACCGGTTCATTAACGGCCAGGGATTCGGCAACGAGCCGCCCTTGCTCGAGCTTACCGTTTTCGACAGCGGTGGCGGCATCCCCGCCGGGGTGATGCCCAAATTGTTTGAAACGCGTTTCACCACCAAACCCGCCGGGGAAGGGACCGGCCTGGGGTTGGCCATTGTCCGTCGCTTCGTCACCGAGGCCCAGGGTGCCATCCAGGTTGCCACCCAACCGGGGCAGGGGACCCGCTTCACCGTCTATCTGCCCGCGCATCCCTGCGGCACGACCGCCCCGCGTTGACCCCGCCGCCCGCACCGACCCGGTGCCAAGAAGCCATGAAAGTATTCGGAAAACGTAGCGCGACCATCTTGGTCGCTTCCGGGATCTCCCACGGCACCGCGAATCCATGAAATTGTTCGGACTCACCGGCGGAATCGGCATGGGCAAATCCACCGCCGCCGAACTGTTGCGCCCGCAGGTCGCGGTGGTGGATACCGACGATCTCGCGCGTCAGGTGGTCGAACCCGGACAACCCGCGCTGGCCGAGGTGCGGGCGCGGTTCGGCCCGGAAATCCTCGCCTCGAATGGCCGCCTGCGCCGGGACGAACTCGCGCGGCGGGTGTTCGCCGATGAAGCCGCGCGGCTGCAACTCGAAGCCATCCTGCACCCCCGCATCCGTGCCCGCTGGCAGGCGCAGGTCGAGACCTGGCGCGCGGAAGGAAAAAGCATGGGTGTCGTGGTGATTCCGCTGTTGTTTGAAACCCGTGCCGAGGCGTTTTTCGATGCCACCATTTGCCTGGCATGCACCGCCGCGACGCAACATCAGCGGTTGCGGGCACGCGGTTGGACGGCGGAACAAATCGGGCAGCGGATTCAGGCCCAATGGCCCGTCGAGAAGAAAATGGCGCTGGCCGATTTTGTGGTCTGGACGGAAGGCAGTGTGGCGGTCCACGCGCAACAACTTGGCCGGATCTTTCCGCCCGCCTGAACGCGCGGAATGGAAGAGGGGATCACATTGGCATGGGCCGTTTGGAAATGTTCGCGCCCCCCAACCGTACCGCGCGGCGGGTCGCCGCGCGGCAATGGCGAACCGCCTTCAAAGAGCGACCTCCCACGATCGCCGCGCTTCCTCCGTGCTCCTCCATTTCGTCACGATTAAGCAGCCCTGTTCTTCCCACTAAAAGTGTCAATAGTGAGAACCGACACTTGCATAGTGAGAACCGACACTTGCACGACACTTGCACACTTGCAGGGCGCGAGGGCAGGACAGCAGTGCGCGTGACAGTCGGGCCGTTTTCCCGGGCCACAAGACGGGGTTATATTTAATGAACCGGGCCGTCGGATGGCTTGGCGGGTCTGGCGGGAG
>JAYUBJ010000064.1:0-2592 GCA_043740915.1 Verrucomicrobiota bacterium | reverse complement strand
CCATTACAAGTGCGCGCGAAGGATGGTTTGTTCAAAACTTTTCGATCTCGGGCCAGAGCGGTTTCAAATCGGCATCCGCCAGCGCCAGCGCCTTGATTTGCGCTTCACCGCCAGCGGCCACCGCCTTGGCCAGCCAGTTTTTGGCTTGTACCAGCCGGCCCAATTGGCACGCGTAGCAAGCAAGGTTGTACGCAATGATGCTGACGGTGGGAAACCTGCCCGCCGCCGGCAGCAGACACTCCCACGCTTCCTGAGTTTGTTTCAGCTCGTGCAGACAATACGAATGATTGATCCATCCCGTCGGACGGTCAGGATCAACATCGATGAGGTCGCGCGCAATTTGCAGCGCGCCGTCCCACGCTTTGGCTTCGGCCGCAATTTTCCAGCGCATTTCCAGCACGTCGGGATTAGTGCGGTTGCCCGCCGAAATCCGGTTCAATTCCTCCTCGGCCTCAAGCGATTGGCCTAATTCCAGCCAACCTTCGGCCGCGCGCAAATGATGCTGATCCGGGTAATCCAATTCCGACATCGCCAACCGATACTGCCTGCGGTTCTGTTTGGCAAAATCCTTTTCATCTGTCGGGGAATAAGGTTGCATGCACGGGGGATTTGTGGCATCGAGAAAGTGTGTTGCGCGCGGCGCGTTGGCGACCCGGAATCCCGGTTCAAGTCGAGAGAAGCGCACCGCTTCCGCTCCGCCCGAAGCAAACACTTCTTTATGAAAAAAACACTTCTTCTGGCCGGTGTCATCGCGACGTTCGCGGCTGGCTGCAGCCGCCATTACAACATCACCATGAACAACGGCGCCACCATCACCGCGCTCTCCAGACCCAAGTTGACGCGCGGTGGCACGTATATTTTCAAGGATACGACGGGCAAGACAAATGAGCTCAATGCCATGCGGGTAAAGTTGATTGAACCGACCTCGCTCGCCAAGGAACACACCACCAAGTACAATTCTAATTTCCAATACCGTTAAGCCGATCCACGTACTTGGCGAGCAGATCCGCTTCCAGATTGACCGCGTCCCCGACTTCGTATTTCCGGAGCGCGGTCACGGCGCGCGTGTGCGGGATGATCCAGATCTGGAAACTCTTCTTCCGCACCGCCGCCACGGTCAGGCTGATGCCATCCACCGCCAGGGAGCCTTTGAAGACCGCGTAGCGCAGCACGTCCGGCGGCGCGGCGATCTCCAAGAGGTGATCCTTCCCGGCCCTTTCCCAACGCAGAATGCGCCCCAGGCCGTCGATGTGCCCGGTGACGAAATGTCCGCCGAGTCGTGAATCCGCACGCAGGGCCCGCTCGAGGTTCACGAGGGAGCCTTGGCGGAGGAATTGAAAGTTCGTCCTTTGCCACGTCTCCTGGAGCAGGTCGAATTGCACCCGGGCCGCCGGGCCGTGCCGGATAATTTTCACGGCCGTTAGACAGCAGCCGTTCACCGCCACGCTGTCCCCGCGTTTCAAGCCCCGCGCGCAGGCTTTTAACCGCACCACCAATGCAATCGCCCGCTTCGTTTTGACGATGCGTGCAATCGTTCCAGTTTCTTCAATGATGCCGGTGAACATAAGGACGGACTGGCGCTGGGCCGGCCCGGACCAGCAGATGCCTGGTCTACTTCGTCCGCGCGGTCAATAGCAAATCCGGGCCGAACCGCCGCCAGCGCAAGTCGCGGAGTTGGACAACCTCCTCCAAGCGTTGCGCGCCGTCGCCAGCCACGGCCTTGCGCGCGTCGCGACCTCCGAGAATTTTCGGCGCGTAAAAAAAAGCGGCCCGATGAGCCAGTCCCCCCAGCAGGAAGGAGGCATTCGCTTCGCCGCCACCCTCGACCAGCAGGCTGGTGATTTCCTCCGCGCCGAGTCTCCGGAGTAGCCAGGGCAAATGAATCCCTCCTCGGCGCATGGGCGCAACCAGCACGCGAACCCGCTGGGCCAGCGCGGCGACTCGACGCTGGGGTGCGAGCTTGCCGACGACGATCGTCGTCAACGACGCAAATTCATCCGTGACCACCGCCGCAGTCACCGGTGTGCGGGCCCGTGAGTCCAAAATGATGCGCTTGAGTTTTGGACCTTGAATGTTTGGCCTTGAACGTCGGCCGTTCAGTTTCCCCGCTGCGACCGGGCGCAGGGTTAACGCAGGGTTGTCCGCCAGGATGGTGTTCACGCCGACGAGAATCGCATCCGCCCCCTGGCGCAGCTTCATGGCCTGATTGCGGGCTGGTTCGCCCGTGATCCATTTCGACTCGCCAGACGCCGTGGCGATTTTCCCATCCACCGTCATCGCGGCTTTCACGGTCACAAAAGGTGTTCCGTGGACGATCCAATGATTGAATGATTCATTGAGCTGGGCGCATGCCTCGGTCAGGACGCCGTGGGAAACGCGGATGCCGGCACGCCGGAAAACGGCAAAGCCGCGCCCGGCATGGGCGGGATTTGGATCCGTCGCGCCAACCACCACCCGCCGAATGCCGGCCGCAATGATGGCACTGGTGCAGGGCGGAGTCCGGCCTTGCGTGCAACAGGGTTCCAAAGTGACGTAGAGCGTCGCACCCCGCGGACGGTAGCCGCGCCGCCCGGCATCGTGGAGGGCCTCGAT
>JAYUBJ010000063.1:0-8593 GCA_043740915.1 Verrucomicrobiota bacterium | reverse complement strand
CCCCAAAAAGTGTAGATGCCATCCGTCCTCTGGATGTGCCCCTCACCAGCGAGCGCGGTGATGAGGGTGCTCTTCGTAAACCACTCACCGCTCTCCCGCTGATTGGCCAGCAGCCATTGCCGCGCTTGCGCGACGCGCTGCACCCCCCGCTTCGTGGTCACACCGCGCAGCGCATAGAGCGCCTGACCGGTGGCGAGCGCATCACTCTGCACCTCGCCAATCCGCCAGCTCCAGCCGCCATCCTCATGTTGGAGATCGAGGAGTTGACCGCGCAATACATCGGCGACCTTGGTTTCCTTCAACTGTTGTGCGAGCAAAAGCCGGAATACGACCGTCTCCGTGGATAGCGCCGCGTCTTTGCGCGTCTCCAACCAACCCAACGCGCGCGCGCGGGCCGCCGTGTTCGTGCCCACCTCTCCAGCCACCGAAGCCAGCGCCAGCACATTGAGCCGTGTGGAAGCTTCTTGGGCCTCGGGCTGCTGGCGCTTTTGCATCGAGGCAAACTGGCTGCCCGATTTCCATGAGCCATCGGATTCCTGGGCAGAAACGATCAGGCGCGCCAACTCCGCCGGCCGCAGGGCCACGGGCAGGGCCTCGCGTCCCGCCGGCATCGCCAGGATGAACTGGCTAAGTGCTTCGATGCCCGGATTCTTCCCGGCCACGCGTTCCGCGCTCCATTGGATCCAGGTGTCAAATTTTTTGGGATCGATCTTGAAACCGTGACGTTCGGCCTCGACATGGCTCCAGATCAAAGCCGGCAAATGATGGCACGAAACGCAATCTTTCTGCGCCATCCACTGGTCGCCCGCGATGCCCAGAAAAGCCAGACTCCGGATGATCGCGGTGCGGATTTTTTTCTGCGAAGTCTGGCCCGCAGGAGCCGCGCCAACACACGCCAGCACCGTGCCCAGCACGGCCCAAACGGCCAAGCTGGCGAGACAACGCCGCCTCAGCGGTCGATCATTCGCCTGCATGATTTTATCAACTCGAATTCCGAGGTTGGATTTCCGGGTAGCACAGGCTACCAGCCTGTTCCGCGAGGCTACCAGCCCCACGGAATGGGAGTTGGCCCGCGCAAATTTTAGGACGTCGCAAACCAATTCGATCCGCTCGCCCATTCCGCGGGGCCAGTGGCCCGGCGGGACGGGCAGGTTGCCCGTGCTACCCATTTGATTCCGGAATCCGCGACCAAAGACTCCGACTACTTGCCCTTGGCGGGCGCCGCAAACGTGGTGACGGATTCCCCGGTTCCCTTCCACACACGCAACACGCTGTCCAATCCGCCGGCGATCACGATCTTCCCATCCGGCGTCACGGCGGCGGCGGCCATAAAGTCGGTGCCACCCGCGTAGGAGCGGACATTGTCACCGGTGTCCCGCACGAGGCGCACCTGGTTGTCGCCCGAAGTGGCCAACGTCTGGTCGCTGTCGCTGACGTAACAAATCGAAGTCACTTCTTTGCTGAAGCCTTCGATGGTCTTCTTGCGTTCGCCGGTGACGAAATCCCAAACCTTGATGACGTTGTCCGCGCCGCAACTGGCCAGCGTCCGCCCGTCGCGCTTCCAACTGACGCCGAGCACGTGATGCGTATGCCCTTCAAACGACTTCGCGATCTTGCCGTTGACGAGGTCGGTGACCTTCACCCATTTGTCCGCCCCGCCCGAGGCCAGAAATTTTCCGTCCGGTGAAAAATCCAGACCCAGCACGGTGTCGCTGTGGACGTTCTTAAATTCCTGCGCCATCTTGCCGGTGGCGACCTGCCAGATTTTAATTTCGCCGCCGCGCGTCGGCTCGCCGCCACCGGTCGCCAAGCGCTGGCTGTCCGGGCTGAAGCGCAGCGCATTGACCCGGTCTGACAACGGCGATGCGGCGTCGCCCGTGCCGATCACGCGCTCGAGGGTCCAACCGCCGTTCACGTCCCACGCCACGGCGCTCCGGTCGGCCGCTCCTGAAACCAGCACTCCGCCGGCGTAAGCAATCGAAAGCACCGTTCCCTTGTGGCCTTTGAGTGCTTCGTACGCCTCGCCATTGTCCGAGTTCCAGGTGTGAATCAACTGGTCTTCGCCCGCCGTGGCCACCGTCAGATTGTCCGGTGAAAAAGCGACGGAACGAATGATTTTCTCCGCTTCGGCGGCGGCTTTCTTCGCCGCTTCGAGCGCCGGGCCGGATTGTTTCTGCGCCTCTTCCGCCGTTTTGATGGCGACTTGCGCTTCGTTCACGGCGTTGGTGCCTTGCTCGGCGGATTTGACCGCCAGTTGCAGTTCGTTTTCCGTGTTGGATTTCGGGCCTTCAGTCTTTTTCAATTCTGCTTCCGCATCGGTCAGCACCTTGGCGGCGGCGGCAAGCTTGTCGGCGGCTGTCTTGAATTTGACCTTCACATCGGCGGGAAATTTTTCGACCATGGCTTTGGCCTCCGCCACCTCTTTGGCCCGGGCGGCGACTTCGGCCTCGAGTTTGTCCACGGCTGCCTTGTCGGGCGTCGGTTTATCCTTGGCGGTTTTGGCGTCCGCCACGACCTGCGCCGAGGCTTTCTCCGCGGCGGCCACCACCTCAGTGGCTTTCTTCAACTCCGTGAATTCATCAACGCTCTTTTCCGCCGCCAGCTTGGCGGTGGCCGCCACCATGACATTCGTTTGCCTTTCCAAATAAGCCTTCTGCGTCGGCGCATTGGCCTCGTTCGCCTTCTTGATGCGATCGTTCATCGCGACGAGTTGGTTGGTCGTGGCTTGGAACGCAGTCTTGCGATATACCACCTCGGCGGCGGTAAACGCGATGTCGCGTTCCTTCGCTGCGACCAACTCCCGTGCGCGGCGGTCGCCTTTCAGCTCGGCGATCTGTTTGCCATCCGCCGGGTCCCATAACTTGGCGGTGTTGGTGCCGGCGGAGGCGAATCGCTTGCCATCGGCGCGCACAGCCACACTGACCACAGGTGCGCCGTGCTTCACCTGGCGAATCAACTCGCCTTTTTCGAGGCTCCACAAACGCAGCGATCCGTCGAGGCTGCCGGAAATAAAATTCGTTCCCGCCGGCAACACGGTGTCGAGCGACGTCACCGCGCCCTCATGGCCTTTGATCTCTTTGACGAGGGCGAGCGCGCCCTTGGCCAATTCCGGCACCTGCCAGATACGAATCAATTTGTCCCCACCGCCGGCGGCGAGTTGTTTGCCACCCGCGACCCAGGTCAGGGCGCTGATTTCGTTGGTGGTCTTGGTCTGGGCGAACAATTTTCCGTCCGGCAAACTCCAGACGCAAATGGTCTTGTCCGCCGCTCCGGAAGCCAGCTTCGCGCTGTCGGGTGAAAACTTCAGCGTGTTCACCGCGCCTTTGTGCGCGGAAAGATTCTTCGCCGATTTTCCGGTGGCGAGGTTCCAAAGCTTGACGCTGTTGTCGTCGCCGCCGGTGGCGAGCCATTTTCCGTCGGGACTGACGGCCACCGCGGGCACCGACTTGGGCGCGGCCTTGGCGAGGTTGAATTTCTGCACGCTGTCGGGCCGGCGCCAGAGTTTGACTTCGCGATAGCCGCCGGAGGCGAGGTAATTGCCGTCCGGGCTGAACGCGAGCGAATGCACCAGATCACGATGCGCCGCGCCGGGTTTCCCATAAATGCCCGCCTTGAGCAGTTGCGGATCCGTCAGCCGGCTGATCAACAGGCCCGACGGCAGGTGATACAGAAAAATCTGGTTGGCGCGGCCACAGGCGGCGAACTGGCCGTCGGATGACAGCGCCACCGCGTAAATCGGATTCAACCCTTCCGGCAAAGGCTGCCAGTCAATCGGCTTCGCGACGCTGACCGTGCTCTTGGCGCCCTGGTCGATCCAGAGCTGGAGCAAGCCCAGTTGTTCCGGCGTCAAGTCCGCCGCCGCCACCTTGTTGTCGCGTGGTGGCATGAAGGGCTTTTTCTGGTGCGACGCGACCTTCACCAGCAAGCTGTCCGCGCCCCGCTTGGGGACCACGGCGTGGCCCGATTCCCCGCCTTTGATCATTTCCTGCGCCGTCTCGAGGATCAGCTCCGCCTTGGTCGTGGTCTTGTTATGACAGGCGAGGCAGCTCCCCTTCAAGATTGGCAAAATCTCCTTCTCAAAATCCACGGCCCCGGCGCGCTTGGGTTTGGCGAAGGCAATGGCCGCGCTCTTTTTTTCAACGGGCTTCGGTTCCTCAGTCGCAGCGGCAAAAGTGTTGGTGCAAATTCCAACCACGCCCACGGTCACGAGTAAATATTTCCAGTTAAATTGAGTCATGATTACAGTGGCTGGACGGCGGGAATTATTTTGCTTTGGCGGATACTTTCAACGTCACGGGTTGATCCACCTTGAGGTCTTGAGTGTTTAGTTTGAGCGCGGCTTGCAACGTCAGTTTGTGGTCGCCAGGCGTCGCGTTGGCTGCGGCCTCGATCACAAGTTTCCCCTGCGTTTGATCTTTTGGGATCACGAGCTTCGCGGCGTTCAAGCCGCTCACTCCCGCGGGCAGTACGAGGTTCACCTCCACCGGATCCACAAAACCGTAAAGCCGCGTGACGGTCACCGAATACTCGACCTTCGCCCCTTGCTCCACCTGACTGGCAGCGGTCGCGGCGAGCGTGATGGGTGCGGCGGTGACCTTCAGCACAATCGGCTTGGAATAGAATGTGACCGTCACATCCTTCGGCGTCGCCTTGGTGTTGGCGTCTTTGGCCACGCTCACCGCCGTAACTTTTTTCGACTCGGTGTCTTTGAGCTTGGCCGGGGTCTCCGCAATGAGTTTATCCGCGGCGGCAACGGCATCGACGGCGGACTTCGCTTTCGCGTTGGCATCCGCCACCGCTTTTTCGGCGGCAACTTTGGCCTCGGCGGCAGCCTTGGATTTGGCCGCGGCTTCCTCGACGGCTTTTTCCGCCGCCGTTTTGACGTCCGCCGCCGCCAGGACTTTGGTGTTGGCTTCCACGGCCAGTTTCGCCGCCGCGGTCTTGGCGTCGGCGGGCGTGGTTTCCGGCAGGGCTTTGAGGTCCGCCGTGGCTTTGTCCCGGGCCTTCTCCGCCGCCTCGAGGTCCGCTTTGGCGGTGGTCGATTTTTCAACGGTGCCCTTGGCCAGCGCCTCGGCTTCACTGACCGTCTTCACTGCGGCGGCGAGCGCGTCAGCGGCCTGCTTCGCGGCGGCGGCAGTGTCGGCCACGACTTTGGCGGCGGCGGGTTTGCCGTCGGCGGCCTGTTTGGCGGCAGCGTTCAAATCGGCGATTTGCTTTTCCAGACTCTTGACCGCGTCATCCGCCGCCTTGGCCGCTTCGGGGTCGTTCCGGTATTTGCCGGGCGTCTGGGTTTGCAGATAAAAACTGTGCGTGCCCACGGGAATCTTAAACTTGGCCAGATCGAGCGTCAGGGTGGCATTCGTCGCCTTGCCATCGACATCAATCTCGGGCATCGGGTCCAGCAAGGTGATGCCGACGGCCTTCAACTTCAGGTTCGCGCCGAATTCCATGCGCCGCGTAAGCTTGATCGGGATCGGCAATATCCCGGCCACCGAAGTTTCCCAGACCTTGTTCTCCACCGCCTCGATGGTCATGGGCGTGGCTTCGACGCCGACCGCCAGTGTCAGATCGCGGGTCATGCGCGACTGAATGGCTTCCAGATTAAAATCGACGACGTTCCAAATCACCGAACCGCTGCGGGCCTCGCGCACCACGTCTGCATCCCCAATTTTAGTTTTGCCAACGACCTTGATCGGGCCTACCCACGGCGCGGCGTTCTCCGCGGCTACCAGCATGAGCGACACACTGTTTTTGCCCACTTCAAGCTTGGTATCCGCCGCAGTGATGCCGGGCGGCAGCCCTTCCACGGAGAGTTGAATGTCGCCGGCGAAATTATCGCGGCGAAAGGCCATGACGCGGATCGGAGTCGTTTCGCCCCGGCGAATGAACAGCGACCAGACCGTCGCCGGGCGCGTGTCCTTGGCGACCGGTGGTGGTGCCGGCGCCATCGCCACGAGGCGGAAGTCGGGGGACTCCTTGCGGATCGACAGGCGATAAACCAGGCGTGGATTATTTTCCGCGCGGTTGAACAAATCCCGCACTTGAATGCGATACGTGCCGTCTTCGGGAACGGCCAGGCGGCCGGCGGGATCGCGCGTGGCCGTGTTGAAGTCCGTGCCGCCGATGTTCGTGTCGTTGTCGTACATTTCCAGCACATCCGTGCCTTGCTCCCCACCCTTGTCTTTTTTCACGACGCGCTGGATGACGGCGAACGGATCGGTCGGCAATCCGAGGCGCTGTGAGAACACTTCGACCCAATAGACGTCGCCCTTCTTGGCCTCGAACGTGACCCAACTCGGTTCACTGGGCGGATAAAATTGCCCGACGTATTCGCACGGGACCGAAATCTTTTGGGCCAGCTCCGGCTTGTTGTTGGGGTATTGCTGCGCGACGACCGGCCCGGTGGCAAAGCTGAGCAGCACCGGATTGGAAACTCCCTGGGGAGAAATGAGGCGGTATTCAATGCCGTCCACGACGGTGTCCGCGGGTTTGATCAGCGCGCTGGTTGAGAGCCGCAGCCGCGACAGCGGATCGCCCGGCAACTCGATTTCGACGATGAGTTGCTCCAACTGTTTGCCCTCGATCATCAGCCCCTTGACCGGGGTTCCACCCGGCAGGTTGCGGCCGAACAGCGTGTATTTGCTTTTTGTGCCGGCCAGGCCGGAGGGCGGAAAAATGAAATCAATGTGCGGCCCGGTTCTTACGGTAAGCCGATAGAAGTGTTCCGCGCCGCCGCGAAAAGTGAAGTCGTGGATTTTGAGATAGTACACGCCATCCGCGGGTGCGGTGAAGTCAAGAAGTCCGCCCCGGCGGCTGCGCTCCAGTTCGTTTCCCTCGACGTCATTCAGCACCACCACGGCGTCCATGCGCGAATCAATCGACCGGGTCTGGCAATCGACCAGCACGCGCTGCCCTTTCTTGGCGGTGAACTTGAAATAATCCACTGTGTTGGGAGCGGCAGTGCCATTCACCACAGTGCCCAGCGCAATTTCCATCGCGGCCGCCACGGTATTGTTCGGCGCCTTCTCGTTTACCTCCGCCAAATCGCCGACCACAAAAGCGCGCGAATTGGAAATCCCAAAGCGCCCGGCAACGTGTGTTTCATAAACGCCCGGCGGCACGTTGGGCGCGATGGCCACGGTGAACTGGTTCGCCTCCGGCTGACCGGAGGCATTCAACTTCGGCTTGGCCGTGATGCCGGGATTCGAAACATAAAGCTGCGTGGCGGCTTCGAGATCGACGCCCGACAGCTTAAGTTCCACCGTGCTGCCCGCTTTACCGCCGGGCGGCGTGAGCGTGGTCAAACGCGCCGCGGGAAGCTGGGCCGAAGCCGAAAGGGCCAGGCCCGCGAAGCAACCGATCGCGGCGAACGGAAATAGAAAATATTTAGGATTCTTCACGCGGAGCACAATGGTTTGAGACGATGGTTATAGCTGAAAATTCACTCGTGATTATTTGCCACGAGACAGAACAAAAAATGTTTGGAGTTGGCGATTGTAAAAAGCTCAACCACGCGGGGCCGAAAGACGCACAATGCGAAGCGGAACTGAAGGTGTCAACCCGCGTTGAGTGTATGCACTGGTTGAACGGCAATCTTTTCATGTTGCCTTTGGCTTCGCTTCCAACTGCTCAATGCCTGCGAGAAATTCCAAGCGCATCCGAGTCAAGACAGAAGCCGCTGTGACGACTAGCGTGGCTACGAGAAAGCCCAAAACAGATCGTTGCCAGGCGCCAGTGAACTCTGGACCAAAAACCCAAAGCCCGGCTGTGGACGCAGTCAGCATCCCATACAATGCGGGAAACCAAATCTTGGCGAATCGCCATGCACCACGTGCTCCATACTTTCGGACGAGTGGTGTCTCTGATAGGTCTGGTGTTTTCATAGTTCGTGTTGCCTATGCCGTCTAACATTTAAAACAGCTCCTGAATTGGTTCGCCTGAGGGCAGCACCGGATGCGGCCGCCAGGCATGGTCCACATACTGCGCGGTGGTGTCGGCAACTCGTCGCCAACACAGCCTTGCAGCCCGTTTAAAAAGTAGGAGACGACGTGAGGAGTCTCTAACTGACTCTTCAGAAATCGAGGAGATTTGAGACTCGTCACCTCGTCTCCTACAAACAAAAGCTTCTTTTGACGGGCTGCTAGGCGTTTCGTGGAATGCGATGACGCCAATAACCCGGCTCCCGGCCACAGTGCATGACTGCGATGATGAGCACATAGTCGGACTCGTCGAGCGCTTCGGGATGGAACTCATACCTCATCGTGCCACCGCGCGCCGGACGCGAGCCAGTGCCTCATCGCTCGGAATGGTTTTGACGCGCCCGCTGCGAACGTCGTCCCGGCGGCGCAAAGCCTCGGCGGCCCAAAGCTGCCGGATATAGCCGTCCTCTGCCGGGTCAAGGCTCTCCACGAGACGGTCAGCGAGGAGCGCCCGCGCCTCGCTCGGAAGCGACAGCGCCGCTTCGGCAATTTGTTCAACGGTCAGGTTCATGTGTGGAGAATGCCGGATGCACTCGAAAAGCTCAACTCAAAGGCCGCTCAATTTCACGGGGCGCGTGGGAACGCCAACGCCAGCCGAGCCATTTGTTGGCAGT
>JAYUBJ010000062.1:0-2597 GCA_043740915.1 Verrucomicrobiota bacterium | reverse complement strand
GGGGTTGGGCCACGCCTTTCTCGTCGATGGTCCGGCAGCGGAAGGTGTATTCGCCGGCGGGCAGTCCCGGCAGCAACGCGACCCACAGCGCTTTCGACAGCCGCATCGGCCACGTGCGGGGCTGGCCGGTCGCGGATTCAAAGCCCATTGTGTTCGCGATTACCTTGCCGTCCGGCACGCCGCCCCAGTGCTTGGGTGGTGGAAGAATTTGCGCGTCGACCCAGGGGGCGGTGGAAAAATAGCGATCGTTGCCGGGTCGCTCGACGGCATTTGGGTGAATCCAGACTTGGACTTTCGACAAACCGGAAATCCCCGCCTGGGCATAGCCGGTGACCGGGATTGGCTCGCCGGGTTTGACCTTGTGCGGAATGGAAATGGTCGCGGCAAAAGTCTTGAGCGCGCTGTCCACGTCGTTGTTGCCATCGGCATAAGTGTCATTCGCGTGAAACAGATTCGTGAGCACCACGTGACTGAGCCATTTGATCGACTTGAAACCGTAGCCCTCGGGCACGACCAGGCGGACCGGGCCACCCCGCTCGCTGTCGAGCCACTCCCCGTTTAGCTTGTAGCAGAGAATTACCGGCGGCAGATTCGAAGGGTCTTCGAGCACGCGGTCGATCGGCAGCGAACTGCGGAACATCTGTTGGGGATCGTCGTTGTGGTAACCGTAATAAAAGACGCGGCGCAAATTCTCGCGCGGTTGCGTAAGCCAGACCACTTCGCGGAGGGGCACGCCCTCCCAGAGGCCCATGCCGAGCGGGCAGCCGATGTTCAGGCAGGTCATCGTTTTGGGAAACCGGACGGCGTGCTTCTCGGCGAGCTTCATCAATCCGGCGAAATCCAGCGCGGTTCCGGCCGCTTGGGTGAGCGGGCTGCGCAGGGTCGCCAGGTTATCGGGATCGGAGATGACCTCGAGTTTCCAGGTCTCGCGGGTCAGGCCGACCGCGCTTTTCTTCTCGGCGGGCAGCGCATGCGGCAACGGTTTTCCGCGCGAAACGTCCCGGAATTTATTGGCCGGTGTGAAATACGGTTCCTGGGATTCCAGGGCCTGGGCCAACTCGGGAGCGGGCGGATCCGCGTGGGCCGCCACCGGCCAAAAATTTAATGCGGCCGCACCCGCCGCGCCCAGACGCAGGAAGTACCGCCGGGATAATTCCGGTTGGGCGGCAGGAAGCCGGGGAATTTGGGCTTTCACGGTAAGGCGGAGAATACGCCAACCGGGCGGTGCGGCGCAAGGATGAAGGGGTTTGTGGATTGGGGAATCCCCTGCGAAATCCCCTTTGACTCAGGCGCTGGCTTCGCTATCCTCTCGCCCCTATTTGATATGGCGAAACTCACGGTCAAAGATCTGAAGGTGCGCGGCCAACGCGTGTTTCTGCGCGTCGATTACAACGTGCCAATGGAGGAGCAGGATGGCCAGATGGTCATCAATGACGCCACGCGCATCAAGGAAACACTCCCGACGCTGGAACTCCTTGTAAGTCAAGGTGCAAAGCTGATTCTTGCCGCCCACCTCGGCCGCCCGAAGGGACAGCGCGAGCCGTCGATGTCGCTCCGGCCTGTCGCGGCCAAGCTCGCCGACATGATTGGCCGGCCCGTCGCATTTGTGGATGATTGCATCGGTGAGAAGGTGGAGAAGACGGTTTCGGTGATGCAACCCGGTGACATTCTGCTTTTGGAGAATGTGCGTTATTACAATGAGGAAGAGGCCAATGACGCGGCGTTTGCAGCGAAGCTCGCGAGGGTGGCGGACATTTACGTGAACGATGCTTTCGGCGCGGCGCATCGCGCGCACGCGAGCACGGAAGGCGTGGCGCGCGTTGTGGCCCAGCGCGGCGGTCAATGCGCGGCGGGGTTGCTGATGGAGCGTGAGTTGAAATTTCTCGGTGACGAACTCGAAACTCCGGCCCGGCCATTCGTCGTCATTCTCGGCGGCGCAAAGGTGTCTGATAAAATCAAGGTCATCGACCGCCTGTTGGAAAAGGCCGACACCATTTTGATTGGCGGCGCGATGGCTTACACCTTCAAGCTCGCGCGCGGTTTGAAGACTGGCAAATCGCTGATCGAACCCGACAAGACCGGTTTGGCGCTCGCGGCGGAGGCGAAGGCCAAACAGCGCGGCGTGCAGTTCCTGATTCCGACCGATAACATCATCGCCACGCCTGTCGAGACCGGAAAGGTGAACAAGAAGGGGAAGCCGGTCTTTGAATTGCAAAGCCCGCGTTTGAACTCGCAGCCGGACATCCCGGACGACGCCGAAGGCTTTGACATCGGGCCAGAGACGGCGGAGCGGTATGCCGGGGTCATTCGCGGGGCGCAGACGATTTTGTGGAACGGGCCGATGGGGATGTTCGAGGACCCGCGTTTCGCGGAAGGCACGAACATTGTGGCGCGGGCGGTCATCGAGGCGACGCAGCAGCACGGGGCGAAGAGCATCATTGGTGGGGGCGACAGTGTGAAGGCGCTCAACCAGGCCGGCTTGGGAGCGCAGGCGACCTTCCTGAGCACGGGCGGCGGCGCGAGCCTGGAGTTTTTGGAAGGCAAAGTGCTGCCGGGCGTGGCGGCGCTGACCGACAAATGATTTGGCCCGATTGAAG
>JAYUBJ010000061.1:0-8602 GCA_043740915.1 Verrucomicrobiota bacterium | reverse complement strand
GGCCTTCAAATCGTTTTCCCCTTTCGCGAGCAATAATTTGCCTTCCTCCAGCGAGACGCGGGCAAAACTCACATCGAGGTCGGAGCGGAGTTGGTTGTTCGCGAGCGCCTGCACCTGGTCCAGCATGGTCTGGCGGGTGGCGATGGTTTGCCGGGCCACCGCGACCACGGCTTGCGCCTCGAGCGCGGTGAAGTAAGCCGCATCCACCAGGAACAGAATTTGCGCGCGGGTGGCCTCGGTGTTTTTCGCTTCCGCGCGGGCACGGAGCTTGGTGCTTTCGGCGAGATTCGCGGTGCGTCCGAAATCTGTGATGAGCTGGCTCACCGTCAAGCCGGACGCGAACCGTTCAAAGATGGCCGGGTTGTTCAAGCCGCCGGCCGCAATCCGCGTGTTGGCGCTGGTGGCGCCGACCGCAGTAAGATTGGCCGTGAAGATCGGAAAAAAGGCCGCGCGCGCCTGGGTGTTGACTTGCTGCGCGGCGAGGGTCCGCAACTCCGCAGCGGTGATGCGCGGGTGCTTTTGCAAGGCGATTTCCTGCGCCTGCTTCAAGGTGAGCGTTGCCGGTTCGGCGGCGAAATCGTGCGCGACCAGTCCGATCAGGCCGAGCAGCAGTCCGGCGTGCTGTTTCACCATGGTGCGTGCGCGTCGTTTCATGTCGCCTTTGCTCCCTGGCCCGCTCGCCCCCGATACACCAGCAGATACGCCGCGGGGACGATGAAGACCGTCAACACCACGGAGACGGCCAGTCCGCCGATGATGGCTTGCGCGAGCGGCGCGTAGGCTTCGGTGCCTGTGCCGAGCTTCAGCGCCATCGGCAGGAGGCCGATGAGCGTGGCGAGCGAGGTCATCAACACGGGTCGCAAGCGGATGCGGCACGCCAGCACCACGGCTTCACCCAGCGGTTGGCCGTCTTCGCGCAGGCGGTGGGTGAACTCGACGATCAGGATGCTGTTGGACACGACGATGCCGACCATCATCACGATGCCCATCAGCGACATTACGTTCAGCGTCGTGCCGCAGAGAAGCAACGTGACGAGCACGCCGGTCAAACCCACTGGCACGGCGAGCAGAATCAGAATGGGATCCACGAACGATTGGAACTGCGCCACGAGAATCAGATAGACCAGGACGACCGAGAGAATCAGCCCCAGGCCGAAGCTGCGGAACGAGGCGTTCATGCCTTGCACCATGCCGCGCACATTCACCCGAAGTCCCTCCGGTAATTTCGTTTTTGTGAGAATGCCCTGAATGGATTTCGCCACGGCCCCGAGGTCTTCGCCGGAGGTTTGCACGTAGATGTCCATGACGCGCCGCATCTGGTAATGGTCCACCTCGGTCGGCGCGTGGGCGTGGGTGACGTGGCTCACGGCATCGAGGCGCGTGGAGCGGGGCCGGCCCGCGGAGCGCAGCGGGATGGCCTGCAGATCGGCCATGGTCTTCACCAGCCCCTCGGGATACTGGACGGTGAGCAGGTAATCGTTGCCGCTCTTCGGATCCACCCAGTAACTCGGCGCGATCATCTGGTCGGACATGAGCGCGGTGATCACATTGCCGACGACTTCCTTGGACGAGAGACCGAGCTGGCTGGCGCGGTTTCGGTCAATGTCCAGGTGCAGCGCGGGCGCATCCACGTCCTGCGGGATCAGCACATCGCTGACGCCGGGCAAGGCCCGCACTTGGAGGGCGATTTCCGCCGCAGTTTGGTGGGCCAGTTCAAGATTGGAGCCGGAAATCTGAATGTCAATCGGCGCCGGCAGGCCAAGATTCAACACCGCGTCCACGAGGCCGCCGGACTGGAAGTAAGCCGTGAGCTGGGGCAATTCTTTTTCCACGCGCCGACGCACGCGGGCCATATACTCGTAACTGCCGATCTTGTGTCCCTCCTTCAAACTCGCCTGCACCGTCGCGGTGTGCTGGCCGGAGTTGCTCGTGTAAATCGACGAGAAGCCCGGCTGCACGCCGATGTTCGCCACGATGATGCCGAGATCGGCGGCCGCGACTTCCTCGCGGATGATGTCCTCGACCTGCCTGACGAGGGGCGCGGTGATTTCGAGGCGTGTGCCGGTGGGCGCTTTGAGATTGATGACAAATTGTCCGGCGTCCGTGCGCGGGAAATAGGCGAGGCCGAGCCGGGGGAAGAGCGCGAGGCTCAATCCAAACACCGCGAGCACCGTCACGACCGTCAGCCTTGGACGCCGCAAGGACCAGCGCAAAGTCCGCTCGTACGCATCGAGCATGGCGTTGAACTGGCGGTTGAACCACGCGTGGAACCCGCGCCGTTCCGTGGCCGAGGCGCCGACCGAGCCGACTTCATGCGCGTTCGAACGCTTGACAAACTTTGCGCAAAACAGCGGCACGACGGTCATCGCCACGAAATAAGAAGCAAACATGGCAAGCCCGACCGCGAGGGCGAGCGCCGTGAAAAGGAAACGACTCACGCCGTAAAGAAACGTGACGGGGAAAAACACGACGACGGTCGTCAGCGTCGCGGCCAGCACGGGCAGCGCCACTTCGCGCCCCCCTTTTTCGGCGGCCACTTCAGGAAGTTCGCCGAGTTCGAGGTGGCGAAAAATGTTTTCCAGTACCACCACCGAGTTGTCGATCAGCCGCGAGAACGCGAGGGCGAGGCCCCCGAGCACCATCGAGTTGACCGTGCCGCCGCCCAGCGACAGCGCCAGAAACGTGGCCAGCGCCGAAAGCGGGATGGAGAGAAATACACCGAGGGTCGCGCGCGGGCTGCCGAGGAAGACCAGAATCATCAAGCCCGTCAGGATGAGACCGAGCGTCCCTTCATGCAGCAGGTTCGTGATGGCGTTCTTGACGAAAACCGACTGGTCAAAGACGACGCGCGTCACGAGTTCCTTGGGCACGTCGAGGAGATCGCCGACGGCCGCCTTGATGCCGTCCACCACCGCGATGGTGTTGGCATCGCCGCCCTGTTTGAGCACCGGCAGATAAACCGAGTTCTGGCCATCCACGCGGACGATGTTGTTTTGGATTTGCGAACCGTCCTTCGCCACGCCGACGTCGGCGACGAGCACGGCCGCGCCGTCCACGGACTTGAGCGGGACGCGGTTGATTTCCTCCATCGTCTCGAGCTGGCTGTTGGCGTAGATGTTGTAGTTGAGCGGGCCGACCCGGACTTCGCCGGCGGGGAGGATGAGATTGTTGTCGTTCACCGCGCGCACCACGTCCATGACGCTGAGTTGGTGGGCCTCGAGTTTCAGCGGATCGACATACACCATGATCTGGCGGTAACGCCCGCCGAACGGCTGGGGGACGGAAGCGCCCGGCACGTTGGCGACCTGGTTGCGGATGGCATATTGGCCGAGGTCGCGCAGGCGCGTCTCGCTGAGGCCCTCGCCTTTGAGCGTGATGAGACAGACGGGCAGGCTCGAGGCGTCGAACTTGAGCACGACCGGCGGCAGCGTGCCGGGGGGCAAACGGCGCAAGTTGGCCGCGGCCAGATTCGCGATGGTGCTGACGGCGGTGTCCGGGTCGGAGCCGGGCTGAAAGAAAACTTTGATGAGGCTCACGCCGGGCAGGGAGCGCGACTCGATGTGGTCAATGCCGCTGGCCAGCGTGAAGAACCGTTCGAAGCGTCCGCTGATGTCGTTCTCGATTTGTTCCGGCGGCATGCCATTGAAGAACGTGGCGACGACCACGACAGGAATCTTGATGGGCGGGAACAAATCCACCGGCATCCGCAGCAGGCTCGTGACACCCACCACACACGTGATGAGGCAGATCACCACGATGAGATATGGATAGCGAAGGGCGAAGCGCGACATGGGCCGGGTCAGTGTTTAGGGAGTTGATTGGATGATTGCCCGCAGTTTCTCCACGGAAAAATCTCCGGCATGACAATCCGCGATGATATTTTGTTCGTGGGCCGAGAGACGGGCTGCCGCCGCCGGAATTTGGGCGGCAATTTCTTTGGGAATCAACACGAGGCCGTGTTGATCGCCGTGCAGCAATTCGCCGGGTTGGATCCGCAAACCGCCAATGGTCACCGGGCCGCCCACTTCGACGATATGCGAGTAGGCATGGGAAACCGTCAGACCGCCGGCGAAGAGTTGCAACCCGGTGGATTCAACCGCTGGCACGTCCCGCACGGAGCCGTTGGTCACCACACCCACGCAGCCCAGCGCGAGCAATACGTGCGCGTGGACTTCCCCTAAAAATGAGCCGGTGCCCGGCAGTGGATCGGCATCCTGGATCACCACCACGCGCGGCGCGGGCATCGCCAGGATATGATCCCACCAAGTGTTGTGGTCCGGGTACGCGTGTCCGCGCGGCGGGGGCGAGGAGCAGCGGATTTTCAACGTCGCCGCATAGCCCAGCAACGGGCTTAAACGGGGGAAGAGACAATGGACGGTATTGACGATGAAGCCCTCGTTGCGCAGGCGCACATCAAATGACTCGATGGCATTGGCGATCGCGCATGTATCGAGTTGGCGCAACGCCGCCAGTTCTTCCGCCGTCAGCGCGTGGATCATTTGCTTTCTCCTTTGGTGATCATTTTTGGTTCGACCTTTTGTCCGGCCTTGACCAGGGAGCGGCCGCCCACCATGACCAACTCACCTTCCTTCACCCCGGAGAGAATCTCGAGTTTCGTCGGCGTCTCCAGGCCGAGTGTGACCAGCCGCTCCTCGAGGTGCCCCTGCGCGTTCACCACAAAAACCGTGGCGGTTTTTTGGCGCGCGACGGCCTCCACCGGCACGACCAGCGCGTTTTCCCGTTGGTCCAATCGCAAGATCGCGGAGGCATACATGCCGGGGGTGAGTTCCAGGTTGGGATTGGGGACGTTCACTTCCGCTTCCATCGTGCGCGTGGCGGCGAGCACGGTGTGGGCGAAGCGCGCGATCGTTCCGTGAAACCGTTTGTTCAGCGCCTCGACCTGCACCTCGACCGGAAAGCCGTTCGTGATGCGCGCGACAAAGGAGACGGACACCGGCAACACCAGCCGCAGCCGTTCAATTTGCGAGAGCCGCACGAGCGCCATCGCCGGCGAGCTGGGCGAGGTGCCGCCGCGAACCAAGTCCCCCGGGTTCGCCAACCGCTTGGTGATGACGCCGGTGAAAGGCGCGGTGATTTTTGCGTAGCCCTGTTTGGCCGTGAGTTTATTTACGTCGGCCTGCGCGACGATGACCTGCAGCCGGGTCGCCGCCAGCCCGGCCTTGGCGCTGGCCACCTGCGCTTCGGCGGTGCGATCCCGCGCCTGCGCGGTGTCCAGTTCCTGTTTCGCGATGAGGCCGGGTTGGGCCTTGCCCGTGGCGTCCAGCCGCAGGAACGCCTGATGCACTTCCTCGTGGGCGGCTTCGGCACGGGCCGTTTCCGCCTCGGCCTTTTTGATTTCTTCCTCGCTCCGCCGCTGCACCGCGACGGCGTGTTCGATCTCCTCCTTGAGTTCGGGAATCTCGAGCGTCGCCAAAATCTGCCCGGCCTTCACCTGGTCGCCCACGTCCACGTCGATGCTTTCCACAAAACCCGCCACCTTGGCGAACAGATCAACGTCTTGATACGGGCGGAACTCGGCGTCCACCATCAACTCCTGCGCCAGATCCTCGCGCGTGATTTTCACCACGGCCACCGTGGGCACGTGCTCCGCCAAGTCACCGACGCCCGCCTTCGCTCCCAGCCAATGCCAGAACAGCCAAAGGCCCAGCGCAATCAAAAGCGCGGCGCCGATCTTGCCAAGGCGGCCGTGCCGCCCGCCTGGTGGGGCGCTTGCGACCGTCGAATCAGGAGCCTGGATTTCGTTGTTCATGTTGCCGTGTAGTTGGCGGTAGGTGAGCTAAGGAACCGGGGTCGGTTTGAGTTGGTCATTTTCCGGAGCCCGGGGAGACTGCGGGAGTTGCAGTTGGAAACAGGTTCCTTTCTGTGGCTCGCTCTCGACCGAAACACTTCCGCCATGCGCGGTGATGATGGATTTGACGATGGAAAGCCCGAGGCCGGCACCCCCGTCGTCGCGGGAGCGCGCCTCATCCACGCGAAAGAAGCGTTCAAATACCCGCGGGATGGCCGCGGCGGGAATGCCGACTCCGGTGTCGCGCACTTCCAGCAGCGCCCGCCCGTTGTTGGCCTGGGTACGAAGCACCACTTTGCCGCCGGACGGGGTGAATTTGATGGCGTTGTCGAGCAGGTTGACAATGACCTGTTTCAGCCGCCCGCTGTCCCCATGAACCAGCACGGCCTCATTCGTCTCGCACGCGATCGAGATTTTCTTGTCCTCGGCCAGCAGGTTCATTTGATCGGCCGTGCTGGCGGCGAGTCGGCTCAAGTCCACGGTTGTCCATTGCTGGTTGGCGTCCCCTGAATCGATCTTGGCCAGGGCGAGCAGGCCATCCACAATTTTGTGCAGCCGCTCGGATTCCTCCAGCAGGCTGCCGAGTGCTTCCCGGGTTTCCGGCGGGAGCGATTTGTTTTGGGCCAGGCTTTCCAATTCACCCTGGAGAATGGTCAGCGGCGTTCTCAATTCGTGCGAAGCGTCGGCGGAAAAACGCCGGGTGTGTTGGAACGATTGTTCCAGCCGGCCAATCATGCGGTTCAAGGCGAGCGACAACTTTTCCAGTTCATCCCCCGATTTTGTCACCGGCAGACGCTGGCTGAGATTGTGAAACGTGATTTCCTCCGCGCTGGTGGCGATGCGCTCCACCGGGGCCAGGGCCTGACGAATGAGAAAATGCCCGCCGCCAATCGTGATGACGGTCACGACCGGAAACACAATCAGGAAGACGATCAACAACTGATGCACGAACGATTGGATCGCGGCCAGCGAGGAGCCCACCTCGATGGTATAGGGTTCGCCCGCGGGCGCGGAATAATGAATCGTGGCCCGCAGCAGCCGGGTGCCGTCCGCCAGCACCTCGCGGCGGACCAGTGGCGTTTTCCCTCCGGAAGGTGCTGCCCCGACCAAGGCCGGATCAAAACTCTGATCTTTCGGTGCGCCCGACACGTACAACACCCGGCCGTCGCCGCTGGTGACCCGGATGAATCGACCGTATATTTCCGGTGCGAAACGGTTCTCCACTTCCTGCACCAGGAAGCCCTCCCCCTGATGCCGCACCTGGGAAACCAGGGTGTCCGCGATCAACTGCCCCCGTTTTAACAAGGTGTCACCGAGATTTTTCTCGAGATAATGTTCCGCACTGAGACCGGTGACGAACGCCAGCACGGCCAGGACGCTGACGATGAGCAGCGCGTAAAACAGCAGGAGCCGGAAACCGATGGATTTCGTATTCATGGCCCCTCCTCACTCAGGCAATAGCCGACGCCGCGAACCGTGCGGATGAGTTTGAGTTCGGCTCCGTCGTCCACCTTGGCCCGCAAGTGGCGGACATAGACGTCCACGATGTTGGTGAATCCTTGAAAGCTTTCGTCCCACACATGTTCCACAATCATCGTGCGGGAAAGCACGCGGTCCGCGTTGGCCATCAAATATTCCAACAGGGAATACTCCTTGGCCGTGAGTTCGATCCGCGTGCCCGCCCGGCGCACTTGCTGCGTGAGGCGATCCAACTCCAGGTCCGCGACCCGCAGGATGCTGCTGCGCGCCGCCGGCCCGCGCCGCAACAAGGCTTTGACC
Organism: Verrucomicrobiota bacterium; assembly: GCA_043740915.1. Lineage (GTDB taxonomy): Bacteria > Verrucomicrobiota > Verrucomicrobiia > Limisphaerales > JAYTXL01 > JAYTXL01. The sequence goes on along the minus strand of JAYUBJ010000061.1, from coordinate 1,014 downwards.
CGCACAGCCAGTTCGGCAAAGGCGAAGGGCTTGGTCAGATAATCATCCGCGCCGGCCTCGAAATTCTCGATTTTGGCGGCGGTATCGTCGCGGGCGGTCAGGACGAGCACGGGCACCTCGGGGGTGCTGCGACGAATTCGTTTGAGCAGTTCGGTTCCGCTCAAGACCGGGAGCATCAAATCGAGGATGATCACGTCGTAACTGTAGGCGTTGGCGAAGTCGAGGCCGCTCTGCCCGTCGTGCGCGACGTCCACGGCGAACCGTTCCGCCCGCAGCCCGCGAGCGACGAAGCTCGCCACCTTCTTATCATCTTCAACGAGGAGCAAACGCATACCGTATTAGTCGCACATCATGGCAGGCACGGGTTAAAATATGCCGAAGGGAACATTAAAAATCATTCAGAATTGAGCTTGGATTTGGATTGCCCGGTCAAGTGGACAACTTTGCCTGGACGGAGCCCGGGCGACTCGCCCGCCACCGCGTGGCGAGTCACCGTGGAATCCTGGTTCCGCTGCCAGCGGCCTGATCGTCATCCGCCAAAAACCAGGAGTGTCAACCACTGCTCCTTCACAGATAGGGAGAGTAACTTACGCAAGGGCCGCAAAGGGCGCGAAGGAAAATCGAATCTCATGCCTTTGCGGCCCTTGCGTGAAGTCATTTCCGCACATCGGCTGCGGACGGGCAGGTGTCGGAGTTCACTATTCACCGACAAGATGATGGGGGAAAGGGTGGAACTGTGCCACGGCCCCTAAAAAAAGTGTCAATAGTGAGAACTGACACTCACCCGAAAATATACGGGCGTTGCGCTGTATCGCCCAGAGCCGGGAAGGGGACAATTTATGGAAAGGCCGGGCCAACAAGCATGCCGCTCGCAACGACACACTCAACCTGGCCTCCCGCCGTGAAGGGTTTTGTGACGCACCCCCTCGCCAGTTAGGTCACCGCCACGATGGCTTTGATCACGCCGGTCTCCGGTTTGATCCAACTCGGAAATGCCGCGATCATTTCTTCAAA
>JAYUBJ010000060.1:0-2602 GCA_043740915.1 Verrucomicrobiota bacterium | reverse complement strand
CGGCCTTGCGTGCCCGACTGGGCCTCGCGCCTGATGATTTTGTCGTCGGCAAGATCGCCCGGCTGTTCGAACTCAAAGGGCATGACGATTTGTTCGCCGCCGCGCCGGCACTCGTAAAGCGTTGTCCACGCATCAAATTTTTGCTCGTGGGCGACGGTCCGTTGCGCAGCCGTTTCGAGAACCAGGCAAAGATTCTCGGCTTGGAAAAACATTTCCTTTTCACGGGCCTGATTCCGCCCGGCGAAGTGGCGCGTCAGGTCGGGATCATGGACATGCTGGTGCATTTGTCGGTGCGGGAGGGTCTGCCGCGCGCGCTGCCCCAGGCACTGGCCGCCGCCAAACCCGTGGTGGCTTGCGATTGCGATGGCGCGCGCGAGGTGTGCTTCGAGAATGAAACAGGGTTTCTGATTCGCCCCGGCGACACCGAAGCGTTGGTGGATCGCGTGGTGCAGTTGGCAAACGACGCGGCGCTGCGCGAGCGCCTCGGCCGTCACGGACAGGCGCTCGTGAAAGAATGGTTCCCCGTGGAACGGATGGTGGACGAACTGTACCAGCTCTATCAAAGGTTAAGCCGGCCGGGCGACTTCATGGAGCAGCACCCGCCGACGCCATGATCAGTTTTCCTTTCAATGTCTACCTGCTGGCCCTGCTGGGCGCGTTCTTCACAACCCTGGCCAGCCTGCCGCTGTGGCGTCGATGGTGCGTGCGCGGGGGTCATGTGGATGATCCGGGGCATCGGAAGATCCATCAAACGCCGGTCGCCCTGGCCGGCGGTCTGGCGGTGATGACGGGGCTGGTGGTTCCGATGTTGCTGGGCCTGGCCGCGGTGAAGTTTCAATGGCTTTCCACCCAGGTCACCGCACCGGTCGGACACGGCTTCGAAAAACGGGAGGTCCAAACCGGCGCGATTTTGCTCGGCGCGCTCGGCATGGTGCTGCTCGGCTGGCTGGACGACAAACACGAGTTGAGTCCGGCCAAAAAATTCACCGGGCAATTGTGCATCGCCGCGCTGGTGGCGGCGGCCGGCGTGCGGATCACTTTGTTCGTGCCGAGCATCCTGTTCAGTTACGGAGTGACGATCCTGTGGATTCTCACCGTGACCAACGCCTTCAATTTTATGGACAACATGAACGGCCTTTGCACCGGGCTGGGCGGGATTGGCAGCGCGTGTTTCGCGCTGATCGCCATGACCCACGGACAATATCTTGTCGCGTTGCTGGCGTTGCTGGCGTGTGGCGCGTTGCTCGGTTTTCTCCCGTATAATTTCCCCCTTGCCACCGCCTTTCTCGGCGACGCCGGCAGCCACCTGGTCGGCTACCTGCTCGCGGTGCTGGCCATCCTGCCGCATTTTTACACGGCGCAAAGCCCGCACAAGCTGGCGGTGCTCAGCCCCCTGCTGATCCTCGCCGTGCCGCTCGGGGATCTCGCCTGGGTCGTCCTGTTGCGCTGGCGTCTGGGTCAGCCTTTCTACGTGGGCGACACCAACCACCTGTCGCATCGTCTCGTGCGACGGGGCTTGAGCAAATCGACGGCAGTACTATGCATCTGGCTGCTGGCGGCGGCCCTGGGCGCGCTGGCGTTCGTGATCTGAGGCGCCGCTCAGGACGCGGTTTTGGGCGGAGTGGGGTTCGCGACGAAACTGCCGGCGCGCAGGTGCACCTCGCGCTGCGGAAACGGAATTTCAATATTGTTTTCGCGGAATTTTTTCTCGAGGGCGAAATTGAGGTTGCTCCGGAAGGTATCCGGACTGAAGGACATCTCGGCCGACCACACGATCAATTCCACGTTGAGCGCGTGGTCGCCGAAGCTTGCCAGAAATACGTCCGGCGCCGGGTCTTTCAGAGCCTTCGGATGTTCCGCCGCGACTTCCAACATCAGCCGGCGCAATTTGTCCAGGTCCGTTCCGTACGCCACGCCGACCGGGATATGGAAGCGGACTTTGGGATCCTCATGACTCCAGTTGGTGACGGCGTGCGTGATGAAATCCGCGTTCGGGACGATGATGGAAATGTTGTCATTCGTCAGGACCGTGGTGCTGCGCAGGTTGATTTTCTGCACCTGCCCCGCCACGCCGCCGACCACAATCCGGTCGCCGATCGCGATGGGCCGGTCCGCCAGGATGATCAGGCCACTCACGAAGTTGCTGATGATGTTTTGCAGTCCGAAGCCCAGGCCCACCCCCACCGCACCGGCGAGCACGGCGAGCGAACTCAGGTTGATCCCCACCAGGAGGAAGGCGACGTAGAAGCCGAAGGCCATGACCGCGTAGCCGATGATGCGGCCAACGGTAAATTGCAGCGGGGGCTCCAAATGGGTGCGCTTGAGCAGCCGCAGGATGAAGTAGCGGCGCAAGAGATGTTCACAAAAAATCACCGCGCCAAACAAGGCGAACAACGTGAATATCCCGGCGAGGGTCAAGTGGCTCCCGCCAATGGTAAACAAGGGATAATCCGCAACTGCTCTTAAACGGACAAAAAGGTCGGAGATGAATTCTGGCATAGCCGTCTTCGCTCAGCCGACGCTGCCTATTTCGCCACCGGTTTCATCGTCAGCGGATCGCGCAGGGGCACGTCGGTGATTTTGCGTCCGGTGAGCGACTCCA
>JAYUBJ010000059.1:0-2615 GCA_043740915.1 Verrucomicrobiota bacterium | reverse complement strand
GATAAACCTGCCAGGTGATGTTCTCCATCGGCAGGTCAAATTTTGGCCCGAGCAGCGCGAGATCGAGTTTGCGTCCGTCCGGTTTGCCAATGCGGCTGGCATAGAACAGTTCGACGCTCGTGGGTTTGTCCGCCCGCGACTGCTGTTCGAGCGGAATGAGGATCAATTCCTTGTCGCGCCACGGCCAGACGCCCTTCTGATTGACGAAGGCGAACCAGAATTCCGCGTCTTTCGGCAAGGTGAAATTCAGGAGTCGCTTGTCGCCCGGCACGAGATCCAGCTTCACCTGGGTCAACATCACCCCTTCATCCGAGATCACGGACGTCAAGGTCAGGCTGTTCACGCGGGCGGGCAAAAGTTTCGTGGCCTCGTGGCGCTCGAGCCGGAGCGCGAGTTGATAGCCCGGTTCCACGAGCCGGAAGGTGAGGTTCGCCGTCGCCGCCGGGATGTCCTGCAACAGCATCCGCGGGATGCTCTGCCACTCGGCCGGTTGCAATGCAGTCGGCGGCGCATCGGCACGCACTTGCAATCGTCCACCCGATTGCACTGTGACAAAGCCGCGCTGGAGATTCGCGTCCACGGCCTGCACCCCGCGCACAAGCGTGCTCGTCGCGGCCTCGGACACCGGCGTCTGCCACGTCGCCTGCAACAGGTATTTCCCGATGATGCGGCGGTGCAATTTCACCTCCCAGGTTTGCAATCCATTCGTCACCGTGCCGGCGACGGGTAGAAAATCCGCGACCTGTTCGCCGCGGAAACGCACACTCTCGGCATTCGTCGGCACGAGGACCCGCAAGGCCTTGAGACCGGTGTTCTCGATTTGATACTGGAGGTTGGCCGCGACCTTCGCCTGCGCCTCGCTCACCGTGACATGCTGGAGGCTCGTGACCTGCACCCAGGCATCCACCAGTTCGAGGTCGAGCGCGAGGCTCCAATCCGATTGCAACAGGCGGAATGCCAGCACGCCCTTTTGCCGGATACCGGATTTCTGCGGATCGAGCTGCGTCATGCCGTCGCGCGTCGCCACCTGCAGGCGCATGCCTTGTTCGGGAACGACGACGAGTTGTCCCCGTTGTTTGCTCGCTTCACGAAACACGAGCCGCGGCACCGCCACGCCCTTCGCCGCCTTCAAGCCCGGCCCGGCCAGGTTCACCGTGAACTGCTGCTGTCCCTCGGTCTTGCCCTTCAGATGCAGCGTGATGATCCGGTTTCCATCCGCCTTCAATTCCGTCCAATGGCTCACCGCCGCGCCGTTGATGGATTCCACGTCGAGACCCGTCGGCAGCACGAAACTGACGCGAAAGATCCCCGCCCGCGTGATGCCCATCGTCGCGTTCACCGCCAGCAGCGTCCGGTCTTCGCCCAGCGAGAGCGTCTCTTGCGTTTCCACCCGCACGTCCGGCTCCACGGCGGAGGCTTTCAATACCAATCCCCCTTTCGCATCGGCGGCGCGGAAGGCGCGGCGCAAGGTCAAACCGGGGATTTGTGATTGCAATGGGACGAGTGTGGATGTGGGAAAGTCTTCGAGGTTGATGGGTGAAAGCGATTCCGCCACCACGTTGTCGAGTTGGATTTCCGGGCCGGTCGCCACCCCCAACGAGCTCAACTGCCCGGCGGCGCCGAGGACGTTGATCGCCGTGGCGCGTTGTTCAAGCGGCAGCGGCCCGGTGGAAATCTGCGAGCGCACAAACAGGGTGAAAGGCCGCGACTGCGGCGGATTCAGCGTCACGCGCAATCGCCGTTCATCGGGATCGAAACGCCACAAACTGACCAGCGACGGCACGGCCTGTTTGGCTTCGACTTTCACGAGGCCGGCGCGAATGGGATCGAGCACGTCGCTGATGGTGGTCCCGGCGGGCACGTCAAAAACCAGCTCGCTCAATTCACCCTGCGCGGGCCGCACCTGGATCTGATGCACGCCCTCGACGACGCCCGCGGCCGGGGCAAAGAGTTGAAACGTCTCGACGAAGAATACCGCCTTCTCGCGTTTTACATCGCGGCTGCGCGGCTTCCAACTGATCCACGGATGGGCGGCGGGTGCGAGCACCAGCGTCGCAATGGTGGAGTTGGTGGCGGCTTTGTTGCGCTCCACGGACACCGCACTCGCGGACGCCACCTCCACATCGAGATCCGGCAGCGTCAACGTGAGGCGGTTGACCAGGCCGTGTTGCGTCGGCAATTCGAAACCGCTGACCGAATCGCGTTCGGCGACATGGAGTTGATAGTGTACTTCCACTTCGTAAATGCCGTCCGCCTGGGCGAGCAATTGTTGGCTGCGTTTTCCCTCCACGAAGGTCTGCACCAAGTTCAACGAGTTCGTCGGGAAACTGATCCGGGTGAGTACCGCCGGGTCGAACAACACCGGCAACAGTTGATTCTTCGCCGCCTGCCAGCGGATTTTTGCGGTGGCCAGAACGAACTTGTCCTCGACGCGAATGTCTTGGATCACCGACTCAGCGATCGCCGCTTGGCTGACGGGCGCAAAGCGGATGGAAGCAGCCGATGCCGGTGGAGCATCCGTTGATCTGGCTGACTGCCGCGTGGGCGGCGAGGCTTGGGCCAGGAGCATGATGCTTGATGGTTTAGAGCCGCGTTCGCGAATCGCGTCCCCGAAA
>JAYUBJ010000058.1:0-2619 GCA_043740915.1 Verrucomicrobiota bacterium | reverse complement strand
ACACTAAATCAAATCCCGTTTTCCGCGGTATGGTTCGCCCAAAGTGGCGGGCTGACAACCATTGGAAACTATGATCAGTATTGGCATTAAAGAACTGTTGGAGGCGGGCGTCCATTTCGGACACCAAACCAAACGTTGGAATCCCAAGATGAAGCAATTCATCTTCGACGCCCGCAACGGCATCCACATCATCGACCTCAGCAAGAGCCTCACCCAGTTGGAGACGGCGTGTGATTATCTCGCCTCGATCGTCGGCAAAGGCGGACAAATCCTCTTCGTCGGCACCAAGAAACAGGCCCAGGAGGCCGTCAAGGAATCAGCCAAGGCCTGTGGCCAGCTCTTCGTGACGGAACGCTGGCTCGGCGGCACCCTGACAAATTTGAAGACCATCCGGCGCTCGCTCAACCGGCTCAAGCAAATCGAAAAGATGGAGGCGGACGGCAGCATCAACGATTACGTCAAACAGGAACAGTCCGCCATCCGCCGCGAGGCGGCCCGGCTCGTCAAGAACCTCGACGGCGTCCGCACGATGGAGAAATTTCCCAGCGCGCTGTTCATCGTGGACATCAAGCGCGAGCACAATGCCGTGGCGGAGGCCCGCCGGCTGAAAATTCCGATCGTTGCCATCGTGGACACGAATTGCGATCCCAACCTCGTCGATTATCCGATCGCCGGCAACGACGACGCGATCCGCTCCGTGCGCATGCTGCTGACCACCGTCACCCAGACGATCATCACGGCCCGGGCCGAGTACGAGGCGAAATACGCACGGCGCAAGACCGTTGAGGAAGCGCCGACCGCCGAAGCCGCCGCACCCGCGGTGGAAGCGGCACCCGCCCCGGTGGCGGAGGCTGTTACTGCGCCCGTCCAGGCTTAGTTTCTGTGGAGCGCGGTGGGCCGATGGGTTCACCGCGCTTTGCTTTGGGTCCAAACTCCGAACTCCGAATTCCTGTTTTTTATATGGCTGAAATTACTGCTGCTGCCGTGGGCAAACTGCGCGAGATGACCGGTGCCGGTTTGATGGATTGCAAGAAAGCACTCGTGGAATCCACCGGCGATTTAAACCTGGCCTGCGACAACCTGCGCAAGCGCGGGGTCGCCACCGCCGCCAAGAAGGCCTCCCGCGACGCCAACGAAGGGGTGATCGTCCAATATATTTCCCCGGGTTCCAAGGTCGGCATTCTCGTGGAGGTGAATTGCGAAACCGATTTCGTCGCGAAGAACGATTCATTCAAGGCGTTTTGCGACGACCTCGCCCGAAAGCTCGCCGCGGACCCAAAGGCCGACATGGAGGCTGATCGGGTGGCCGTGGTGGCGAAGGTCGGCGAGAACATCAAGATTTCCCGGCATCACCGCATTGAAGTGAGCGGCAACGGCCTCGTGGCCGCTTACATTCACATTGGCGCCAAGGTGGGGGTGCTCGTCGAACTGGGTGCCGGCAAGGAAGCGACCGTGGCGAGCGAGGATTTCAAGCAACTGGCGCGCGACATCACCTTGCAGATCGCCGCCGGCAATCCGCACGCCGTTTCCCGCGACGAGATTGACCCGGCGGTGATCGCGAAGGAAAAAGAGATCGCCGCCGAGCAGGCGAAGAACAAGCCGCCGCAGGCCATCGCCAAGATCGTGGAAGGCAAGCTCGAGAAGTTTTATCAAGGCTACTGCCTGGTGGATCAAGGCTTTGTGAAACGGAACGCCGAGGTCACCGTCAAGGAGCATGCCGCCTCGGTCGCCAAACAACTGGGTGATGACATCGTCATCCGCCGTTTCGTCCGCTTTCAAGTCGGCGAATCCGCAGCCGCGTAAGTTTTTTGGTTCACTCCGCAACCGGACTTCCCTTGGAAAGTCCGGGGGGGTGTTTTCGGTGGCAAGGGGGTGCGACTGGAAGTGGCGGTCAATTTTGGACTGCGGCGGGAAGCGAAGCGCCACACCGCTTTCGTACGCGCGCGACGGATGGAGGGTTCAATGCGCTGCTTCCGCTCGAAAGCGGTGTCGCCGCTCCGCTTTGCCACCGCAGTCCATAATCGGGACGCCTGCCACTACCGTCGCCGACCGCCATTTCCAATCGCACCCGTGCCGAGGGCTTTGATTGACGCCCGGGCTGGCGGTTGTTACAAACAGGCCACCGTTCATGAAACGAATCACCAAACCCAAATACCGACGCGTCTTGCTCAAACTCAGCGGCGAAGCCCTGGGCGGCGCGGCGGGCGCGGGAATTTGCCCGGAGGTGGTCCACGGCATGGCCCGGCAAATCGGCGAAGTGCGCGCGCTGGGGGTGGAAATTGTGATTGTCGTCGGGGGCGGGAATATTTTTCGCGGCTTGCAGGGAAGCGAGCGCGGCATCGAGCGGGCGACCGGCGATTACATGGGGATGCTGGCCACGGTGATCAACGCCCTGGCGTTGCAGGACGCGCTCGAGAAGGCCGGGGTGGCCACGCGGGTGATGAGCGCCATCAGCATGTCGCAGGTGGCCGAGCCGTTCATCCGCCGGCGCGCCGTGCGGCATCTGGAGAAAGGGCGCGTGGTGATTTTCGGCGGGGGCACGGGCAATCCTTATTTTTCCACGGACACAGCGGCCGCGTTGCGCGCGAATGAAATCGGCGCCGAGGTCATTCTCAAGGC